>JBDSDB010000144.1:0-4484 GCA_039920785.1 Gemmatimonadaceae bacterium | reverse complement strand
GCTGGCCGTCACCCGCCGGCTGCTGGGCCTCGGCCTGATCCTGGGTCGGCCGTGCTCGCACGCGCGGCTGCTGTCCGAAGGTATAGCTGAAGCTGAGGAACGCGCCGCGTGCGCCGAACTTACGCCGTGTGGACTGGGCAAAGCGGCCGTCGTCCGTCTGAAAACCGAAGCCCATCGCGTTGAACGGATCCATCACTCGCAGCGATACGCTGGCCTGGTCGCCGAGCAGCTTCTGGCGCAGCGCGAGGTTGGTCATGGTCATTCCCGACATGCGACCCTGTTCGGTCGTCATCGGTGCGCGGTACATCAGGAAGCCCTGCACGTCGAGCGACGGGGTGACCTTCAGCGTCGCGTTGCCGCGCGCCGACCAGCCGAAGGCGTTGTTCGATACGTCCGTGCTCAGGTTGCTGCCGTCGGTGACCTGCTTGAACGCGCTCACTCCGCCGAACCCGCTGAGCCGTCCGAGGCGTAGCGATCCGCTCATGTCCGCGCCATACGAGTCGCTCGTCGCCACGTTCTTGAAGGTCGTCGTGGCCACGCCGCCGTCGGTGATCGTACGGATGAATCGTACCGCGTTCACGGTGTGGCGAGCGAACGGCGTGATCTGGATCGTGCCCTTCGTGAACGACTGCTGATAGCCCAACTCGAAGGCATGGGTGTACTCGGGACGTAGCCCGGGGTTGCCCTGGAACAGGTTCAGCGCGTCCTCGCGGAAGCCGAATGGATTGAGCTGACGCGTGTCCGGGCGGGTGACGCGCTTGGAGTAGCTCACCTTGAGCTGCTTCGCCTCGTCGACGTTGTACGACGCGAGCGCGCTGGGATACAAGCTGCGATAGCTGTTGTCGAACGACTCGCCCGTAGTGGCCAGGTCGAAGCGCGTACCGACCTGCTCGGCGCGCAGTCCCGCCTGGAGATCGAACTTGCCCACACCCTTGCTCAGCACTCCGTACACCGCGTTCACCTGCTCGTCGTAGTCGAACGCGTTGGTGCGGTCGAGGTTCGGGACGTACGCACCCAGCACGTCGGAGAAGTTGGCGACGTCGAACTGGTTCTCGAGCTGGCGCAGCGTGCCTTTGTATCCGGTCTCCAGCTTGGTGCGCCCGCCGAACGTGTGCGTGAAGTCCGTCTGCAGCGTCCAGTTGCGCGTGAGATCGTTGGTCGCGTCCGTCTCCAGCCCAGCGATGCCCGAGGGCTCGGCGGTCGCGAGGCCGAGCACGCGGTCGGTGAGGAGGATGTTCCCCTCGCCGCGCGAACGGTTGACGCGCGCCTCGGACACCAGGCCGTCGCCCTGCTTCTCCGCGGTGCGCTTGTACGTCACGGAGTAGTCCAGCGTGAGATCGTCATTCGTCTGCGCGCTCGAGCGCAGGGATCGCGCGGTGAGCGTGCGCGCCGCGTCGAGCTCGCGATACAGATTCGTGTTCACGCGAGTGAGATCGCGCTTGCTGACGATGAGATTGGACGAGAGCACGTTCTTCGGCGCGAGCTGATAGTCGACGCTCGCGTTCAGGCTGTGTGACTTGGGCGCGAACCGGCCGCTCACGTCGCTCTCCAAATAGGGGAGCAGTCCGGACGCGAGGCCAGCGCGGTTGCTGAAGCCGGAGATCGCGCGCTTGTCCTGCATGTAGCCGTAGTTGGCGAACAGCGTGAGCGGTCCGCTCTGGAAGCCCAGGTTGCCCGAGGCGTTGCGCTGGCCCGTGCTGCCGCCGCCAGCGGTGACTCCACCGCTCAGCCCCAGATCCGTATTCTCCTTGAGCACGATGTTGATGATGCCGGCCATCCCTTCGGGGTCGTTCTTGGCGGACGGGTTGGGCACGACTTCGACCCTCGCCACCATGTTGGAGGGGAGCTGCGCGAGGAAGTTGCCGAGCTGGTCGCCGCGCATCGGTGAGATGCGGCCGTTGATCTGCACGACGACGTTCTCGTTACCGCGCAGGCTGACCTTGTTGTCGCCGTCCACCTCGATGGCCGGCACGTTGCGCAGCACGTCCACCGCGCTGCCGCCGGCAGCGGTCGGCATGTCCTTCACGGTGTAGCTGTTCCGGTCGGGCGCGAGGGCGACATCACTCCGCTCGCTCGTCACCTCGACGGCCGAGAGCTCCGTGGCGACCGGCGTGAGCGACAGGCTGCCGATGTCGGCGGCCTGTGATGCGGGCGTGACGCGCACGTCGGACTTGACCACCGGGGCGAAGCCGAGCACGCGGACGCGTACCGTATAGATGCCCGGACGCAGCCCGTCGATGCGGAAGGTGCCGTCGGCGCGCGTGAAGCCGCCTCCGACGAGCGCGGAGTCGGCAGCATTGCGAATCGCGACCGCGGCAGCCGCGATGGGCTGCGTGGTGCGGGCGTTGACGACCAGGCCGCTGATCCGTCCGGCCGCCTGCGGTGCGCCAGCGACGCCTCCCATCGGAGGACCGCCGGGCCCGCCGGGCCCCCTGGGAGCCCCACCGGCCGGAGGACCGGCCTGGGCGCCGACCGCGCTGGCCAGGCTGACCAGTGCCAGCGTCAGGGTCAGCATCGTGCTCGTGCGTCGTATCATGACCGGCTCCATTCTGATGAGGGACCTGCGAGAGCGCCGTTCGTCCTGCCGGCGTCCGTGCTGGAGGTGAGGGTAGGGGGCCCCTGGGCGACGCGGACCCCCTCATGGCACGAGTTGCGGCGGGGCGATTCGAACTGCGGAACGCGCGACACGAGCCAGTGCGATCGGGCGCGGGCCACTTCGCGCTGCCAGCATGCGGCCATTGATGACGGCGCATTGCAACTCGTGCCGCGTTCGCCGCAACTCGTGTCACCGCGGTTGCCGCTCGCCCGCCTGCGCCCTAACGTCTCATTCCTGCCAACCGAGGGGACATCCCTTCATCAGGTAGCCCTCAATGCCCGAAGAAATGCTTCCTGACAGCGCGCGCACGCAGAGGACGACACCGCACGCCAGCTCCCCCGCGCTCGTGTCCGTCGCGCCGCGGCGCTGGGTGGAGCCCGCGCTCATCCTCACCTTCTGGACGGTGATGGCGGTGCTCACCGCCGCTGGCCAGGTGCTGGATCCGCGCACCGCGCGCCTCACGCCGGTGTTCCCCGCGGCCACGGTCACGCTGGCGTTCGTCAACTCCTACATCTGGGCCGCGCTGACGCCGCTCGTGTTCCGCCTCAGCCGGCGCTACCCGATCGAGCACGGCACGTGGAGCATACGCGTGCCGGCGCTGCTCATGCTCGGCGCGGCGATCGCCGCATTGGTCGACCTCACCATCGCGTTCCTGCGCTTCAGGGTGTTCTTCACCGGGCCGTGGTCTCCACGGCCGTTCGATCCCACATTCGGCTTCGTCCGGATGTTTTGGCTCGACGATCTCGTCGTCTTCCTCGCTGTTCTCGCCGCCGGGTTCGCGCGCGACTACTTCCTGCGCCTGCAGACGCGGCACGACGAAGCGGTGCTGCTCCACGCCGAGGCGGCGCGCCTCCAGGCCGAAGCGGCGCGACTCGAGGCGCAGCTCGCCGAAGCGCGCCTCACCGCCCTGCGCGCGCAGCTCGATCCGCACTTCCTGTTCAACACACTCAACGCGGTCTCGACGCTCGTCGGCAGCGATCCGCGCGGCGTGCGCCGGATGATCGCGCGACTGAGTGCGCTGCTGCGCCATTCGCTCGAGGAGTCCGCCGAGCCGGAGGTGCCGCTCGAGCAGGAGCTTCAGGTGCTCGCGCAGTACGTGGAGATCATGGAGATCCGGTTCGAGGGACGCCTGCACGTGGACACGCGGATCGATCCGCACGCACTCGACGCGCTCGTGCCGAACCTGATCCTGCAGCCGCTCGTGGAGAACGCGATCAAGCACGGCGTGAGCAAGCTCCCGAGCGCCGCGGTGGGTCGAGTGGAGGTGGAGGGCCGGTGCGATGGAGAGATCGTGACCATCACGGTGCGCGACAATGGACCGCGGCTCGCGGACGCGAGCTCGCTCGCCGGCGAAGGTGGTGTGGGTCTGCGCAACACGCGCGCTCGGCTCGCGCAGTTGTACGGCGCCGAGCACACGCTGTCGCTCGCACCGGGGATCGAGGGCGGCGTCGTCGCCACGCTCACGCTACCGTATCACACGCGCGCCGATCTTCGCGTCACTACGGTCGAGATGCCCGTGCCCACCGCGGAGCTGGCCGCGGTGTCGGCCGCGGCGCGCGGCTGACCCACTCGATGTCCGCCGTCCATCCGGTGCGCGTGCTGATCGTCGACGACGAGCCGCTGGCCCGCCGGCGTGTCGCCGAGCTGCTCGCGGACGAACCGGACGTCGAGATCGTTGCCATTGCGACGAGCGGCGCGGAAGCAGTGGCGGCGATCCGGAGCGCGAAGCCCGACATCGTGTTCCTCGACGTGCAGATGCCCGACGGCACGGGGCTCGACGTCGTGCGCGAGATCGGCGCGCAGGCGATGCCGATCACCGTGTTCGTCACCGCGTACGACCAGTACGCGCTCAAGGCGTTCGACGCCGCGGCGATCGACTACCTGGTCA
>JBDSDB010000143.1:0-31123 GCA_039920785.1 Gemmatimonadaceae bacterium | reverse complement strand
ATCACCGCTACTGCAGTTGCTGTCCCCCCACGAGCATCCACACCGTATCCTCGTACGTCTCCCTGTGATTGCCGACCACGTTCGGCAGCCCCGCCGGCCCCTGCTGCGCCGCAGTGGTGAACTTCGTGCCGATGGGTGCGATGCCGCGCAGGAAGGAGATGTCGCCCGGGGGATAGACCATGTGCGTGTTGCGCGGCTCCGCGCCAGGCGCGGTCGGCTCGGTCGGCGTGAGCACGCGCAGATACTGATCGGTCGAGCCGAACACCATCGTGATCGGCGCTTCTTTCGTCTCGAGCGTGGCCCAGTACACGTCGGAGTGGAATCCCTTGAACTCGGGGTACTCCCACGACATCCCCGTCTGCGTGTCGTTGTACTTCTTGTGGAAGACGTCGAACTCCACGCCCTTGAGCCGGTTCTTGTACACGCGATACGGGCCGCGGCCCAACCAGCGGAGGCCGGTCACCTGCTGCTCGGGATAGTCGAAGGTGACGCCCATGTACACATGCGGCCCACGCGGCCTGTAGCTGTAGTCGAGCCTGAGCCAGCCACTCGGCGTGAGGCGCCACGTCACGCGCGTCATCTCGCCGGTGTAGCGCGCTTCGACGACGACGTCGGTTCCCTCGGTGCGTTCCGAGATCGACGTGAGCGCCGCGGTGCCCTCGACGAGGCGCGGCCCGTCTTTCAGCGACACCGACTTCCCGTCGCGGCTCATGCTCGCGAGACGCCCCGTCGTGGAGTCGATGCGGATCTCGGTACCGTTCGCGCGCAGCACGAACGTGTTGCCCTCGCGCGCGAGGATCGCGCCCCTCGAGGTGGCTGGCGCACTCGAAGGAATCACCTCGCTGGCCACGGACTTCGGCGCGGCGAGCATCCACGTCCACGTGTAGATCTCGCGGCCGTGTGGATCCGTCGCCGTGAGGGAGAACGCGTGATGCTTCCGCCAGTCGGCGGGCAGCGTCGCCCGTAGCACGCCTGTTCCTCGTGGTGGCACAGTGGGTGACGCGATGTCGCCGCGCGCACCGACAGTGTGGCCGGTGGATGCCACGCCGGGTGCGGGGAAGTTCATGAGTCGCCAGCTGAATCGCACCTGGTTCAAATCGGTCGCGTCGTAGCGGTTCTCCACGAGCAAGGTTCCGTCGAACGTGGCGGGGAGCCGGCTCTGCTCGCCGCGCTTGATGTAGACCGGTGACCAGATCCGCTTGATCGTGTAGAAGCTCGCCTCCTTCTCGCGATACGGACCGACGATCCCGTCGGGGGCGAGATTGCCCGCGACGTCGATCCTCCCTCCCTGATCCTCGCGCACGACGCCCTCGTCGGCGAACGACCAGAGGAACCCGCCGACGCCCACCGGGCTCGCCAGCGTGGCGTTCCACCACTCCTCGAGCCCCGCGCCGTGGCCACCGTCGTACAGGCCGTGGATCATCTCCGTCGGCAGGATCAGATCGTCGCCGTGGAAGAGCCAGCCCGCGCAACAGTCGTACTGCTCATAGTGACCGGTGTTGATGCCGTTGAAGTTCTCCCACGGATGAATCACCGTGCGTTTTTGCGGATCGTACTTCGCGAACTCGCCATCGAGCGCGCGGTTCCATCCTCCTTCGTTGCCATTGTCCCACAGCACGATGGACGGATGATTGACGTCGCGATCGACGAGCTCGGGGACGAGGGGCATCCCGGCCGCCGTGCTGTACGACTTCTGCCAGCCGGTGAGCTCGTCGAGAACGAACAAGCCCAACGAGTCACACACGTCGAGGAAGTGCGAATCGGGCGGATAGTGGGACATCCGTACCGCGTTCATGTTCATCTCCTTTATCAGCGTCACGTCGGCGATGCTGAGCGCCTTGTTCGTCGCGCGGCCGGTCGTCGGCCAGATGGTGTGGCGATTGCTGCCCTTGAGGTGCACGGGCACGCCGTTCACATAGAAGCCGTCGTGCGGACGAACCTCCACGGTGCGAAAGCCGAAGCTCTCCACGACCTCGTGCACCGGACTCCCACCAACCGCGAGACGGATCCGCACGCGATACCGGTTCGGCCACTCTGCCGACCATGGCTTCACGCCGAGAATGGTGGACGTGATCGTCACGCGCGAGTGACCGCGCGGCACCGCGACGGAGAAGGGAGCCCCTACCGGGGTTCCGTTCAATTGCTCGACCTGCGCCGTCAGCCGGTTGGCGCTGCTCGCGCTGTCGACGTCGACATCGGCGCTGAAGGCGCCCGTGTGCTTCGCGTCGATGGCGACGCGGGCGATGTGCTGCGCGGGAACGGCCTCGAGCCAGACTGGCCGGAAGATGCCGCCGAACAGCCAGAAGTCGGACTGTCGCTCCGCTCTGTTGATGGAGCTGTCGGTGGAAAACTTCCGAACCCGCACCTCGAGGAGGTTCTCGTCGCCGGGCTTCACGACACCGGTGACGTCGTACGTGAACTGGTAAAACCCGCCGCGATGCGTGGGCCCCGCGCGCTGGCCATTGATGCGCACATCCGTGTCGGTCATGGAAGCGCCGACGACGATCGACACGCGCTTGCCGCGCCAGTCGCCGGGCACGCGGAAACGGTGTCGATATTCGCCGATGCTGTCCGGCGCGGGCTCCTTGGACCAGTCGTCGCTGTACTTGTACGTACCGAACCCCTGCATCTCCCAGTTCGACGGCACGGGGATCGTGGACCACTGGCCGGCCCGGCGTCCACCGCTGACACGGAATTCCCACGGCACCGTGCTGTCGCTGCCCGTGCCGGAGAGGTACTGACGGACCGTGATGGGACGCGACGATTGCGCGTGCAGGGAGAACGCGCTCACCGAGCACGCGACGAAGAGGGCGAGTGGAGTCGCCCAGGAACGGAATGAATTGGCTGAACGCATGCGAGAAGATGGCTGGACGGACCTGCCGACGCGAGGCTGGCGCGGGCAGGGAAACGGTGCTCGCTGCGCGGAGAGGAGGTCACGAACCGCTGACCGACGTAACTTCCGGCGCGATCTACACTTGCGAGCGCGGCCCACTTTTCGCACCGCACGACGCGAATACGTAGCCCGGCCTCCATCCGTTGGGACCCGACTTTCTGCGACCCTGTACCCGTCTCGCCGCGGCGCTCATCCTGTTGCCGCTGCTCGCCGCTCGCGGCCAGCAGTCCGGCGCGGCCATCGCGCGTCCCGCGCTCAGCCTGCACGATTCGATGAACGTCGCGTCGGTGGCCTTTCCGGGCGCACGCGCCGTCGCGACGGACGATCTCAAGCGCGTGATCTTCACTCGCACCTCGAGCTGCCGGCTCGTTTTCATCAAGCCACTGTGCAAGATGACGACGAGCCAGCTCTTCACGGATCGACGCCGCACCACTCCGGACGCGCTCGGGGACGACATCACCAAGCTCCGCGTCTACTACTGGCAGCGCGGATTCCGTGAAGCGACGGTCGATACGGTGCTCACCCCCGCGAAGCGCGGCGTGGTGGTGGAGTTCCGGATCGTCGAAGGCGAGCCGACGCGGGTCGCCACGTTGGACGTCACGCAGCGCACGAGCGTGCTCACGCCCGAGGAGATGTCGCGCGCGGTGGTGCTCCGGTCGGGCGATCCGCTCAGCCTCGTCGCGCTCGACACCACGCTCTCGCGCCTGCGAGCGGCCGTGTGGAACAAGGGATACGGCGACGTGCGCATCGACACGGCGGTGCCGCGCCCCGATGCCGCGCACCTGGTGCCCGTGCGCATCGACATCGATCCGCGCTGGATCACACGCGTCGGCCGCGTGGAGTTCGAGGGCAACCAGGCGCTCTCCGACGCGACGCTGCGACGCGGCGTGGTGCTGCAGCCCGGCACGCTCTACACGCGCGACGCGGTGCTGGAGAGCCAGCGCCGGCTCTTCCAGCTGCCGGGCATCGCGCGCGCGGTCGTCGTGACACCCGCCAGCGGCGACAGCGTCAAGACGCTCACGGTCGCCGTCACGGAGACGGCACCGCGCCATGTCGAGGCGACGCTCGGCTTCAACACGATCGAGTTCGGACAGGCGGCGCTCGAGCTGCGCCACAACGCGCTCGGCGCCGGCCGCTGGCTCCGCGTGCGCGCTGCGGTCGGCAATTTGTTCGCCGAGCAGCTCAACGGCCGAGCGGTATTCCAACGCGCCGTCCCGCGCGACGCGAATTTCGAGACGGGCCCGTTCCTCCGGCCGACGTATCAGGCGTCGCTCACGCTGACGCAGCCGTGGATCGCCGGCGCGCGCACGTCAGCGTCGTTCACGGCGTTCGCGGGCCGGCGCTCGCTCGTCGGAGTGGCCGTCGACGAGGATGCCGGTGCGTCGGTCGGCGTCGTGCGCGAGCTCACGACCAAGACGCCGATCGGCGTCAACTACCGAATGGAAGCGACGCGCGTGCAGGCGAGCGCAGTGTACTTCTGCGCCGGCTACGGAATCTGCGACGCGCCGACGATCTCCGTACTGGGGCGCGTGCAGCGTCTGGCACCGCTCGGCGTGAGCGCATGGATCGACCGCTCGGACGACCTGGACAATCCCACCGTTGGCTACACCGCCGTGGTGGACGCCGAACATGCGTCGAGCGCTACGGGCTCCACGTTCGCGCACAACCGGATCGCAGGCGACGCGTCCTACTACAAGCCGTTCGGCGCCGGGCCCGTAGCTTTCCCCAGCACGCAGGCGCCCAAGGTGCTCGCGGTGCATGTCCGCGGAGGCTACGTGCGGCCGCTCGCGGATGGTCGTGCGGCGCTCGGCGTGGCGAGCACCGGCGAGGGCATCCTGCATCCCCGCGCGCGATTCTACGCGGGCGGGATGCAGTCCGTGCGAGGGTTCGCCGAGAACGAGCTCGGACCGCGCGTGCTGCAGGTGCGACGCGCGTCGCTGCTGGCTGCTGGCTGCAGCGAGGCGACCATCACCGACGGGCAGTGCGACCCGAGCGACGTGCCGAACTCCGAACTGTTCGCGCGGCCCACCGGCGGCAGCAGCGTGGTCGAAGCGAGCGTCGAGTTGCGCGTGCCGCTGATGAAATTGCTCAGCGGCGTGGTATTCCTGGACGGAGCGTACGTCGGCACGAGTGGACTCACCGCCATGACCAAGGCGAAGGGCGCGGTTACGCCGGGCGCCGGGTTTCGCTATCGCTCTCCGCTCGGCGTGCTGCGATTGGACTTCGGAGTGCGGCCGGTCGGGGCGGAGTCGCTCCCGGTCGTCGTGGCCGTCCCCGATATCCAGGGCAACGACAGCGTCGTCCGGTTGACTCGCGAGAAGAAATACTCGCCGGTGTCCGATCCATCGCCGGGCACGATGCACTCGATCGCGCGGCGGATCGTGGTGCACTTCGCCATGGGCCAGGCGTTCTGATGGCGCGGCTCGTCCCGCGTTCCCAGCATGCAGCGCCGAGCGAGGCGCCCCGCACGCCGCCGCGGATCGCCCGGTTCGTGCTGACCGTAGTGGTGCTGCCCATACTGCTCGGCCTCGTGATCGTGAGCGTGCTCGCGATGACACCGTGGGGCAACGAGCGCGTGCGCCGAGTGCTCGTGTCGCAGGCCAACGAGCGCATGAACGGCACGCTGGCCGTGGGAGCGCTGCGCGGCAATCTGTTGTCCGGCGCCACGATGACCGACGTCCGCCTGCTCGACAGCGCGCGGCGGCCGCTCCTCACGGCGCGGCGCGCGCAGGTGCGCTATGCGCTGTGGCGGGCGTTGCAGGGCCGCGTCGTGATCCGGTCGCTCGTGCTCGACACGCCCGTCGTGGTGCTCGACAAGCAGCCTGGCGCACGATGGAATTTTCAATCGCTGATGCGCGCACGCACGACACCCAAAGACACCTCGAAGCACGGAGTGCCACCAGAGCTGTCCGACATCACGGTGCATCACGGCCGGATGATCTATCGTCGTCCGTGGAACCCGGACACCACGCTCACACCCGACCGGCGCGACTCGGCGATAGCGAGAGCGCTCGCCGGGACATCGCGCAAGCGCACCGAGCGCGTCGCGGGCGGCTTCCAGCGGGTGCTCGATTATCACGATCTCGACGCGCGGCTCTCCAGCGTGCGCCTGGCGCGCGAAGGCAGGCCGACAGCGGTGGACATCGCGTCGCTCTCCATGCTCGCCGAGCCGTATCGACCGCCGGCCATCGACGTGCGCTCGCTGGTCGGGACGTTGTACGCGTCGAAGGACTCGCTGTGGTGGCGCGGCGCGCGCATGACGCTGCCCAACTCCAAGGTCTCGGGCGACGGCACGATCGGGTTCCGCAGGACGGGATTCCGTCTCGACCTCACCGGCGCGCCCGTCGCGCTGGCCGACCTGCGCTGGCTCAATCCGAGCTTCCCCGAAAGCGGCGGTGGTGCGGGGCGGTACACGATGCGCATCCGCGGCGACACGACCGCACTCGCGCTCACCGACGCCGACGTGCGCTACCGCGACGCCTCGCTCGTGGGGCGCGCGGCGATCACGCGTATCGCGCCCAAGGGCGGGAAGACGGAGCTCCTCATCGACGGTGCCGATCTCACGGTGACGAAGCTGAGCACGGCGATCGTGCACGAGCTGGCGCCGACGCTTCCTCTCCGGCGCGCGGGCACGCTCGACGGACACCTGGCCGTGAGCGGTCCGCCGAGCGCGCTCGTGCTCGACGCGGACCTGCGCTTCGACGACGTGGCGGCGGGACGGAGCCATGTGCTCGCGCGCGGCGGGGTCGGACTTGCGGGCGGCGTTCAGACACGCGACCTCGCCGTGCAGCTCCAGCCATTGCAGCTGGCAACGCTCTCCGGCGCTGGGCTCCGGCTGCCCATCGGCGGCGTGGTGACAGGCGACGCGACCGTGAGCGGCGCGATGTCCGAGGGATGGCGCGTGCGCGGCGAGCTCACGCACGTGGATGGCGGCGCGCGATCGCGCGTGAGCGGTGTGGGGAGCTACGGCGCGAGCAGCAAACGCATCGTCGCCGACGCGCGGTTCGAGCCGCTTGCGCTGGTCGCAGTGGGCCGGCTCGCGCCGTCGGCGCGGTTGCGCGGAGCCGTCACGGGCCGCGTGCATTTGGAAGGAACGACGCGCGATCTCCGGCTCGCCGGCGCGTTGCGCTCGACCACTGGAGGCGGTGCGATCGACGCTCGCGGCACGATCGCCCTGCGCGGGTCGCGCACGCGCTACGACCTGACTGCGGTGACGGACGCGCTGAACGCGGGTGCCTTTTCGGGGCACGCGCCGAGCACGCATCTCACCGGGACGATCGTGGCACGAGGGTCAGGATTCAAACCGGCGACGGCCAACGCGGTCGTGAGCGCCGATCTCGTGAAGTCTCGGTACGATACCTTTGTCGTGGACCGGTTGAGCACGCGGCTCTCCGTGAGCGACGGGTTGCTGCGGGTCGATACGCTGGCGATGCTGGCGCGTGGTGCGCGGGCGAGCGCCGCCGGCTCGCTCGGCCTCACCTCAGCGCGGACTGGCACGCTGCGCTTCAGCGCGACGGTCGATTCGCTGGGTGCGCTGCGCCCATGGCTGGGCACAAGTGATACGAGCTCGGTGGCCGCAGCGGCATCGAGGCAGCGTACGGTGCTCGTTGCAGCGCGCGCCGACTCCGCGCGGCGCGCGGACGCGCTGCGCATCGAGCAGCTCGCGCTCGGGATGCCGGTGGGTGTCCCGCTTGTGATGGACACTCTTCCGCGACTGCGACGCGACTCGCTCGCCGGCACGCTCTCCGCATCGGGCGAGCTGCGCGGGAATATCCGAGAGCTCGGCGTGAACGCGATGGTCGAGGGCTCGGAGCTGGTGGTGCGCGGCAGCTCGGTGCAGCGCGTCGCGGCAACCGTCTCGAGCGACGACGTGAGACGCGGCGACGCGCCGCTCCGCTTTCGCCTCGCTGCCGACACGGTGGAGACGACCGGACGAGTGTTCGAGCGGGTGCAGACCGAGGGCCGTTGGCGCAACAAGCAGCTCGCTGCCGACGTGCGGATTCGTCAGGACTCGCTGGTCCAATACGCGGCATCCGGCACGTACGCCCGTCCGGCGAGCGGCGTGTACGCGGTGCGGCTGGACTCGATGCGCGCCAGCTTCGACACGCTCGTGTGGCGGCTCGCGCACGCCGGTGGCGTGCGCCTCGACCACGAATCCGTCGCCGTGGATTCGATCGACCTGCGCAGCTCGGGAGGCGGACGGCTGTTCGCCTCGGGCGTCGTGCCCAAGAGTGGGCCGATCGCGCTCGACGTGACCGCGGAGAACGTGCGGGTGGCCACGGTGCTGCAAGCGATGCAGCGCGATGCGGACACCGACGGCATCGTAGCGCTGAACGCCCGCATGGAGGGCACGCGCGCGCTTCCGTTGCTCGCCGGGAAGGCCATGCTGCGCGCGGCGACGTACCGCGACGTGCGCGCGCCGGACGCCGACGTGAGCATCACGTATCGCGACCGTCGAATCGCGTTGGACGCGATCGCCCACGACAGCGGCGGCCGGCGCGTGCTCACGGGCAAGGCCGCCCTGCCCTTCGACCTCGCGTTCGAGGGCGTGGCCGGCTCGCGGCGCATCGAAGGTCCGCTCATCGCCGACGTTGTCCTCGACAGCCTGTCGCTCGCCGCGCTGCCGCTGGATTCGCGAAAGCTCCAGGGTGTGCGCGGGCTCGTCGCCGCGGACGTCCGCGTGCGTGGCACGTGGCGCGCGCCCGCCTACGCGGGACGCGGCGCGCTGCGCGGCGGTGCGCTGACGCTCACGTCCACCGGAATGCAGCTCACCGACGCGGCCGCCGACCTCTCCCTCGTCGGTGACACGCTGCGGCTCGACTCACTCGTCGCGCTGGCCCACGGTCCGCTGCGCGCCTCGGGAATGGTGGACCTGTCGGATCGCTCGCGGCCGTACGTGCGCGCGAGCGCGTCCGGGAGCGACGTGCGCGTCATGAACCAAGGGCGAGGCCTGGTGGACGCGGACGCGGAAATCACGGCGATCGGGCCGTTGAATGCGCTGCGCGTGACGGGACGAGGAGAGATGAAGGGGGGCTATCTCGCGCTCAAGCAGTTCCGGAAGGATCTGCTGCGGGTGAAGGCGCCGGGCGAGCTGACGATGCTCTCCGTGTTCGACTCGAGCGCGCGCGTGGACGACAGCGCTCGTGCGGCGGCGGCGCGGCGAATCCCGCGTAAGGTGGCGATCATCGCGGATCTCTCACTCGTGATCGACCGTGGCAACTACTACCGCAACCGTCCGGATGCGAACACCGAGTTCCAGACGGGCGATGGGGAGGTCGTCGTCGCGCACATCGATCAGCGCAGCGCGGATCAATGGATCATCGGCTTCGTGCGCATCCCCGGTGGCGTCGCGTTCTTCCGCACGCAACCGTTCGTGCCTTCGCGCGGCAGCCTTACCTTCGGGCCGCACACCAACGCCGTTGGGATCGTGCAGGAGGCGGGTGAGCGATTGCTCTGGGAGCCCGCGCGCGGTTGGTTTCCTCTGCAGATGTATACCGGGGGCACGTCCAAGGAGCCGTCGATCGGGCTCGAGAGCGGCACCCTGTTTCCGATCCGCGGACGTGAGCTGAACGGGTATCTCACGCAGGGTCGAACACAGACGACGCTACTGCAGCAGTCCGGATCGTCGCTGTCCGGGAGTGCATCGTGGAGCGGTCAGCTGAGCGGCGAAACGGGCGCGCTCGCGCGACGGCAGCAGGGTGCCACCGCGCTCGGCGTCGTGCTGCATGACATCGGCACCGGCACGACGAAGGCGTACGGGCTCGATGCGTTCAGCGTCTCGCCGGCCGACGTGCCGACGGAGCTCGTCTTCGGCAAGACGGGAGGCGTGCGCGGCGCACTCGTGGAAGGAGGACGCTACCTGACCACTGATCGGTACCTCGGCGCCCAGCTTCGGCTCACGACGGGGATTCCCGGCTTCCGTCTCGCGCAGCGATTCGGTGCGACGTACCGGCTGGACCTGGGGCTCGAACCTAGATTTCTCTTTCGCGCGCCAGAGGAGCTGGGGATTACGCATCCCACGGTGCGCACCGGAGTGTTCGGTGCCTTCCTGACGCGGCTCTGGGACTTCTGATTGTCCGCCGATCGGCACGACGGGGGCGAAAACGATACGGCATCCATCGGCGATTTGCCGGTGGATGCCGTATCCCCCCTTCCCCTTCTTCCCACAGCGACGTCGCAGATGGGGACGTTCGAGACTTCAACTACAAACGCGGAGCAGGATTCGCGCCGGATTACTTACAGGTGGGCTCGCCATCGCCAGCCGCTGCGACCAGCGGGTTCGTCGTGTTGACGCCGATGCCGCAGCTGAAGGCGGCGAGCTGGCTGTGCGTGTTCGTCGCGAGCCAGGCGCCAGAGAAGGTCGAGATCGTCGGCATTGCGACGCCGGTCGAGGGCTTGAACTTCATGCCCTTCAGTGTGTCGGTCGCGTATGCCGCCGAATCGGCGAAGTACGACTCTTCGGCGGTGACGAGGTTGCGAAGGTCGGATTTCATCGCGGCGATGTACGCCTTCGACTTGGTGTTGGCGAACTTCGGGATCGCGATGGCGGCCAGGATGCCGATGATCACGACGACGATCAGAAGCTCGATCAGGGTAAATCCGCGACGGGTTCGACGCATGGTAGGGACCAGGAGTGCGTGTGGACGCTCCAGACTAGTCGGAGCGGTGGTGCGGGCGTACTGATGAGGACGTCTGCGTCACCCAAGCAGTGCAGCGACGATGCCATCAGTGGCCACCGTGCCTCTGATGACGCGCATCTCATGACGAGGTAACGACTTCCGACTGAGCGTGCCAACAGACGCTCGGGGTCGCTGGTCGCCTGAGGTCGGGCAGGGTACGCAACTACTTGCAACCATTGCAATTAATGTGGCCCGATCAGACGCCGATCGGCGCCATCGGATCGGTGGGTGTGCGGTAGCGAGGTCGCTGCACCTCGCCTGACCGGCGCACGATAGCCGCCATCGAGGTGGCGGGCGTGGCATTGGACCGTACGCCGGGCGCCCAGAGGAGGACGCGATCGCGGCCGCTGCGCTTCGCCGCGTAGAGCGCCTCGTCGGCGCGCGCTCGCAGCGCCAAGCCGATGTCGGAGTCGGTAATGCGCTCGGTGGCGATCCCGATGCTCATGGTCACTGCCGTGTCGTTCGGCAGCGCCGAACAGTGGTGTCTCCGAAGTTGGCTCATCATCCTTTCGGCCACCGCGCCAGCAGCTTCCGCATCGGCCCACGGCAGCAGCACGGTGAACTCCTCGCCGCCCATTCGCGCAACGACCCCTTCCTCGCTGACGGCGTTGGAGAGAAGGGTGGCGACCTCGTACAGCACCTCGTCACCGGCGAGATGCCCAAAGCGATCGTTGATCTGCTTGAAGTGATCCAGATCGACCGCCAGCAGGGCGACATCGCCTCGGCGACGGCGCGCGTCCGTCAGCGCGCGTTCGAGTCTGAGCGCGAAGCCACGCCGATTGAGGCAACCTGTAGCGGGATCGGCGTTGACCAACGGCGCGAGCTCCGCGCGCAGCTCGTTGAACGCCGCACCGACCGCGGTGATGGCATCGGAGTGTGGATCACCCTCCACGTCGTATTTGCTGCCGAAATCACCCTCGCGCGCGTGATCGAACAACGAGGCGAGCACGCTCAGGCGCCGCTCGACACGGTGATGCAAGAGGAAGCTCACCGCCGCGAGCGCAACGAATCCGCCGAGGGCAAACAGCTCGGCGATCGACGAGGGAGATGGAGCGGCTCCGGCGAGCGCGGCAAGAGTGACCTGCGCGAGTAGCGCCGAGACCAGCACCAGCGTCGCGGGACGTACACCGAACTGAAAGAGCGCGACCTGCAGCGGAACCGCGGCGGCGAGCAGGATCCAACTGGTGGAGGAGTTCGCCGCGAATGGCCGAACGACGCTGAACAGCAGCAGGATATCCGCGATTCCGTGCGCGGAGATCAGCGCGAGGCTGGCGCGACGCCGTCGGGACATCCACAGCGTCGCTGCACCCACGAACGCGACGTACGCCGTGAGCCCTGAGAGCGCCCCGAGAAGCGCCTCGACCGAGCCGAGCCTCGGCCACACGAGCAGGGCGGCCGCGGCCCCGGCGGCCAAGAGACCACGGATCCGATTCTGGCGCAGCAGGACCGACGAGGTGCTGCGCGCGAACGTCGCTACGGAAGGAAGGACCACGGGGGGCGGGTCGGCGTGGCGAAGGCGAGAGCCCGGGTGTGGGCGCTATCCTCGATGCTGTACGGCGAGCACCTGATCGGCCGCGGCGACGCCGCGGTACTGTGCCTCTTCGAACAACGAGAGGCCGCTGATGTCGGAATGGGCCAGATGAATCCCGCGTGGTGCCCATTCTGCGTTGCGTCGTGCTTCGGCCTGCAGGAACCCTACGGTGGGACGCACCATCGCGTGTCCGAGCCGCACCATGTCTACGTTCGTGACACACCGGCGGATGTTCGGGTGCGCCGGCTCCAGCTCGTTCAGGATCCGTTCCACCCACTCCGACCACTGCGATGCCAGAAGCCTCCGTCGCTCAATACCGGGGTCGTTCGCCGCGAGCGCGTGATAATAGGTCCACACCGTGGGGCCATCTCCACGAGCGCGCAGCGACTGATGCGTTGCAACAACGTACCCCAGCCCAGCACCGGCACGCAGCACATTATCCCAGGCCGGTGGTGCTCCTCGTTCCTCCGGCCAGCGGTCCAGCGTGAGGTTCGCGACCAGCCAGGGCGAGTACGTGAAGCCTGGTGAGCGTATCCCCTCGATCACGTAGGGCGCCACGAAAGTAGGCGCAGCGAAGATGACCCGCTCGCACACAATCTCGTCATCGCCCGCACGCACGCGCCAGCCTTTTCTTTCAGGAACGACTCGTTGAACCGGTGTTCCGGTCATCAGGTGTTTTTCCAGTTTCGCCGACAATTGCCTGACGATCCATCCGTTCCCTTCCGGCCAGGTGAGTGGGCTCTGCTCGTCGTGCTCGCGCGACGCGAAGTAGTGAAGCCCGGCCCACGCCGACGTGTCTCGCAGCGTCGCACCATAGTCGTCACGCGTTGCATATTCGGCGTACCACCGCATCTCGCGAGACCTGAGTCCCTGCGCCGACAGCCAGGCGTCGAAGCTGACTGCATCGAGAGGCGAATCCGTGGGGGCGCCCAGCGCCATGGGGATGGTGAAAGCGCCCGAATGACGATGCTCGGCGATGAGCGCGTCGAACCGACGCAGATCCTCTCGGCCCGCGCGCGAGCCGAGCAGCTCCGACTCGAGGCCCGACTGCCATGCGCCGTGCACGAAGAGTCGCTCGCGCGGAGCGAAGCAGAGCATCCGCTCGTCCCAGCCCGCGCCGGTGAGCACACCCAGCTCGGTGAATAGCTCGCGCATCAGTGTGGCGCGCGGTCCGGGGACCGGCACGTAGTGCGCCGCCCATGGATAGCGCGACACGGCGTTCTCGCCGCTGCGCGAGTTGCCGCCCACTTCCTTCTCGAGCTCCAGCAGGACGAAGTCGCGGAACCCTCGCCGCTCCAGTTGCCACGCGGCACTCAGCCCGGCGATGCCGCCGCCGACGATCACGACCGGCACGCGGCGCGAGCGCGTGGGGGGCGTCAGGCGAGCACCGTCGCGGATCCGGTGACCAGCTGAGGCGCTCTCGTTGACCCAGCCGCCGGTGATCCGGCCGCCGCTCTTGGGCGTGAGCCCGTGAAGCGCAGGCGCGCCGAGCGCGCGCGCCACGAGCGCCGCCGCACCAGCCGCGGCGGTCACCACTCCGGCGACGATGAAGGTGCGGCGCGATGGCGTCGGTGGCGTGGGAGAGCCGTCGTCCGTCATCGCGCGGATCGCCTCCTCATCGATTGACGCGGTCCCACTCCTGCTCGTAGTAGCGAACGAGGATCTGCGTGTTGAGCCGGTTCGGCTCCACGGGCACCGGCTGCATGTCCGCGGAGAACTCGAACAGGCGTGGCACTTCCATTACGGTGAGATAGCGCAGCCCCGCCGGAAGCGTCGACGGCGGCGTGTACCCGCCGTCGAGCGCGGCGATGACGAACCCCCACTCGCCGAACGATGGGACGTACAAGTGGTACGGGTACGTCTTCAGGCCGGCCTGCTTCATCGTCTCCGCGATGCACCAGAAGCTCTGCCTCGCGAAGAGCGGCGACGTCGCTTGCACGACGAACAGGCCGTCGCGCGTCACGTGGCGGGCGAGCAGCCGGTAGAACGCGGTCGTGTACAGCTTGCCCACGCCGTAGTTGTTCGGATCGGGAAAGTCCACGACGACGAAGTCGAACATGTCCGGGTTCCGGTCGAGCCACACGAAGGCGTCGTCGTTGACGACGTGCACCTTGGGCGACACGAGGGAGCCCTGATTGAGGGCGACGAGCGTGGGATGCGTGGAGAAGAGCCGCGTCATCTCGGGGTCGAGATCGACGATGGTGATCGACTGCAGGTCAGGGTACTTGAGCAGTTCGCGCACGGCCAGTCCGTCGCCGCCACCGAGCACGAGGACGCGGCGCGCGGAGAGCCGGGCCGAGAGCCCGGGATGCACGAGTGCTTCGTGGTAGCGGTACTCGTCGCGGGAGCTGAACTGCAGGTGCGAGTTGAGCCAGAGCCGGAGATCGTCCTTCCACGCGGTGAGTACGATGCGCTGGTATCGCGTGCTCCGCGCGAAGATCACGTCGTCGGCGTAGATGCTGTCTTCGGCGAGATTGGTGATCTTGTTGGCGCCGATCATCCCCACGCCGAGGCAGAGCAGCACCGCCACCGACGACGCGGCGAGCACGCGGCGCGCACCGAGCTGCGCGCGAAAGAGCCACACCGACCAGAGCGCGACGGCGGCGTTGATCATGCCGAACAGCAGCGCCGAGCGCACGAGCCCCAGCTTGGGCACGAGCAGCAGGGGAAAGGCGAGCGAGGCCGCGAGCGCACCCAGGTAGTCGAAGGTGAGCACGTTCGCGACGACGTCCTTGAACGCGAAGCGGTCCTTGAGAATCCTCATCAGGAGCGGGATCTCGAGCCCGACGAACACGCCGAGGATCGTGACGAGCACGTAGAGCACGAGGCGAAACGCGCCAGTGTAGGCGAAGGCGAGGAAGAGCAGGGTCGATGAGAAGCCTCCCACCAGTCCGACGAGCAGCTCGATTCCGATGAACCGCGCGACGAGCCCGCGCGAGAGGAACCGCGACAGCCAGCTCCCTACCCCCATGGCGAACAGATACGTCCCGATCACGGTGGAGAACTGCGTGACGCTGTCGCCGAGGAGATAGCTCGCGAGCGCGCTCGCGACCAGCTCGTAGATCAGCCCGCAGGCCGCGATGAGGAGGACGGAGAGGAAGAGGGGGAGGGCCATGACGTCGGTTTGACGGTTGGACGGTTTGTCGGTTCACGGCCGGCCTCGGGAAGCTCCGGTGTCCCGAGGCCGGCCGTCTCACCGTGCAACCGTCCAACCGTATTACGGCGCGCGCAGCGCGCCTAGTGCACCGCCGCCGCGATGATGATCGCCAGGGCGATTGCTACGGCGCCCATCAACACGCCGAGCGCGGTGTTCTGATCCTCGATGATCTCTTTCCAGAGAGAGCCCGGGGTGAGCTTGTCGAAGAGCATGAAGGCGAGGATGAAGAGCACGACGCCGATGATGGCGAAGAGCACCGCCGCCAGCGCGTTGTGGAGCATGGACGCATAGACCTCTGTCATCTCACTTGCCTCCCATGTAGTGGCCGACGCCGAACGAGCGATAGTGTGGCCGGTATGCGCCGGGGTTGTCGCGGATCGAGCGCGGAACGTTCTTCACCTCGTTCGGACGCATCGGCGTCCAGCCGCGCACCTCCGCGGCGACGACGAGCAGCACCAGGAGAACGCCGAACGTCGTGTAGACGGGATGTCTCATCGCTCAGTCATCGTCGGAGTCGGAGTCGGAGTCGGAGTCGGAGCCGTCGGAGTCGTCGGAGCCGCTGCCCGATGCGTAGTCACTCTCCTTCCAGCGCGCGCTCTCCATCCCCCACGCACGGAACGCCACGAAGATCGGGGGCAGCGCGAGCAACGCGAGACAGATCAGATACGGCGTGGCGATCGGGACGTCGTGCCGCACGATGATCCGGTACTCGAGAAAGGGCGCCGTGACCTCGGCCTGCGGCTGCACGCGGAGAAAGTACGGTCCCGCGGGCACGCTCGGCAGCACGGCGCGGTCGCGCTTGGAGCCCTCCGTCCAGTTGCCGTCGGAGTCCCTGCCGGAGTAGTAACTCAGGTCGCGGCCGAACTCGTACGTCGCGCCGGTCGCCTCGTTCACCAGTGCGTACTCGAAGAACGCCCAGCCGTTGTCGAGCTGCGCCTCCGTGGCGACCTCGAGGTTCGCGGTACGGCCCTTCACCGTGAACGTCGGCGTGACGAAGGCGAGCGACTCGGGTGCCTGGCCTGGCCTGAAGAAGGAGACAGGCGACGTGTACACCACGGCGCGCGACGCGCTGACGAAGCGCAGCGCCCCGATCGCGATCACGATTGCGGCGAGCAGCAGATAGCGCTTCGCCAGCGAGCCCACCATGGGGCGATAGTGACTGGGCTGGTTGGCATACACACCGCGTGGTCGCGGCGGATTGCCGGGCAGCGCGAAACCTTCCCAGATCTGCGCCGCCGGGAGATAGGTGCCGAGCGACCAGGTGGTCTCGTCCGGCGTCTGCTCCTCACTGAGCATGCGCGGCGGCGCGACGAAGTCGCGCGTGACCGCCCTGTCACCGACGCGGATCTGCCAGGGGAACTCGCCGAGCGCGAACACCGTCTCGGCGTTGGAGCTCTGGAAGTGCTTGAACGTCTCGCCGTGGAGGATCACGAGCGGCTGGCGTCCGCTCGTCAATTCCTTCGGCGCGGCTTTCACGACCTGAACGTCGTTCCAGTGCCCGTCATACTGGGTGAGGTAGCGAAACCCCTTGTACGGGTTGAAGAGGAGGTACTCCTCCCAGTCGTAGGACGTGCCGTCGATCGTGGCGCGGCGCACCTGGAAGCCGACGACTTCCCACTTCTCGCCCTTGAGCGTACCGCGCGTACCGAGCGGGATCTGGGGCGTGAACTTTTGCCGCGCCTCGAATGCCTGGATCAGATGCAGGTTCGGGTCGCGCGCGTCGAGGATGCTGCCGCAGCTCGCGCAGACGACCGACTGCGCCTGATCGAGCGTGCGGAGCTCGATGGCCGCGCCACACTGGGAGCAGCTCAGCGACGCGACGGCGGGCGCGCTCACCAGCCCTCGAAGCGGCGGAGGTTGCGCGGCGACAGCTGCTCGAGCTCCACGTACGTGCCCACGTACGCCACGGGCGCGTCGTCGGAGTAGTCGAGGGTTGCGAAGCGGGGCTCGTCCCCCTCGCCGTCGAGGTCGGCGAACAGCGCGTCGCTCCGGTTCCACGACTCGAAGGGAAGCTCGCCCTCGACGCCGGCGTAGCGCGCGCGGGTGAGCGAGGCGACGGTGAACAGGAGGCCGTCGATGGCGTACGACTGGCCCACGCGCAGGCTCTCTGCGGTGGGCAACTCGGCGGCGCTCTTGGCGGGCGTGGAGACGGCGAGCTCGCCCTGTGCGTCGGAGAGCCACGCGCTGATGCCACCCGTGGTGCGCAGGTGCCACTCGTTCCAGCCGCCGCGCTCGTACGCGTAGATGATTCGTCCGACGACGACGAAGCCGTCAGGGCCGAACCGCCCCTCGGTGCCGAGCTGGATGGGAGAGCTGGTGGGCGGAAGGTCGCTGACCGTGCCCACCTTGGTCAGGTCGAGGTCGCGCCGCACGAGCACGGCCTTGCAGTACGGGCAGACCGTCTGCACGGCGCTCGACCAGCGAAATTCGATCGTCGCCCCGCAATTGGGACAGGCCGCGCTGCGTACCGTCATGCGCGCATCAACGTCGCGTCACTGCTGCGTTGCGAGCGCGGCGCCGCCGTAGGCGCGCTCGACGTGGCGCACCGTCACCCGCTCAGCGTCCAACATGTCGGCGAGGCGCTCGGCGAATGGCCACTCCGCGCGCGGAGTGCAGCAGAAGAGGTTCAGGCAGAGCGAGCGGTGCTCGGGAAAGGTGTGCACGGTGAGATGCGACTCGGCCAGGAGTAGCATCCCCGTGATTCCGGCGGGCGGTGGGAAGACGTGCCACTGCCCTGTACCCACCGGGCGCAGGTCGAGCTCGCGCACCATCCGATCGAGCAACGCGCCGAGGACACCGCGATCGGCGAGACGCGCGGCGCTGCAGCCGAACGCCTCGACGACCCATTCATCACCGCGCGCCAGGTCGCCGAGCGCGGTCACCCCTGTGCGCCGCCACACTCGGGACAGAACTTGGCCGTGCTCGGGATCGGCTTGCCGCACGCGATGCAGAATTTCGTCCCCTCCGCGGCGGGGGCACCGCTATCCGGGAGCCTGGTGGCGGCCGCGGGCGTCGACTTCTCCGCCGGGTTGCCGCCGGAGGCGACCTGGTTGAGCGCGTCGGTCATCGCCTTCCCCATCGCCATGCCCGCGCCGAGTCCCACGCCCATGCCGGCGGCACCACCGCCCTCGTTCGCGGCAGCGATCGGGATCGCCTGCGCCGCCTGGTACTGCGTGTAGTCGCGCAGGTTGCCGGCCATGTTCATCCCGATGCGCTCGTCGAGCTTGCGCTGTAGCTCCTCGGGCAGCGACAGGCTCTCGACGACGAACGAATCGAGTGCGAGGCCGAGGTCGGTGAACGTCGGCGCCAGCGCCGCGGCGAGCGTCGAGCTGAGCTCCACCTGGTTCGCGGCCATGTCGAGGAAGGGGATCTGCGACTTGGCGAACGTGTCGGCGACGCGGCCGACGATGGTGTTGCGCAGATGGCCTTCGAGATCGGCGACGGTGTACACGTCGCGCGTCCCGCTCACCTTCTGGTGGAACATCGTCGGGTTGGCGACGTGAAAGCTGTACATCCCGTGGCCTCGTAGCCGTACCATGCCGAAGTCCTTGTCTCGGATGGTGATCGGCTGCTGGGTGCCCCAGCGCTGGTCGGTCTGGAGCCTGGTGGAGAAGAAGTACACGTCGCTCTTGAAGGGCGACTCGAAGCCCGTGTACCAGTGCTGCAGGTTGGTGAGCAGCGGCAGCGTCTGAGTCTCGAGCGTGTAGAGGCCGGGGCCGAACTCGTCGGCGACCTTGCCTTCGTTGACGAAGAGCGCCATCTGCGACTCGCGGACGGTGAGCCGCGCGCCGTACTGAATCTCCATGTCGCGCATCGGATAGCGGATGGCGAGCATGCCACTGCCCTCCTCCGTCCACTGGATGACGTCTACGAGCTGCTTGCGCAGAAAGTCGCCGAGCGACATGGGTCCTCCACTCTGAGTTTTTTTGGGGTCGCGGATCGAGCCCGCGCGGGATGACTATACGGCAACCACCTTACGGTGGAAAGTCGGCAGGGGTTGCGGGCGCGCGTCGCGCGCGCCTCACTCCCCCAGCCGCAGCTCGCTCGTCGAGTCTGCCAGTGGTAGGGCGACGTCGACGGTGGTGCCGCGGCCGACGGCGCTCTCGATCGTGAGCCGCCCGCCGTGCGCCGCTGCCGTGCGCCACGCGATCGCGAGGCCCAGGCCGGCGCCTTCGGGCTTCGTGGAGTAGAAGGGCTCGAACACGCGGTCGAGCGCGTCCTGTGGGATCCCGCGCCCCGTGTCGGCGATCGAGACGACCGCGTCGTCGCCGAGCGTGACGGCGGCGGACACTCGGCCGCCCGACTCCGTCTCCTGCACGGCGTTCAACAGCAGGTTGAGAAAGAGCTGCTCGAGTGCTTGCTCGTCGCCGTTGATCCACACCGGGGCGCGACCGAACGGCGGTGGCTCCATCCAGATGCTGCGGGCCGAGGCGTCGGGCGCCGCTGTCTTGAGCGCGTTGCGCAGCGGGATCCAGAGGTCGATGCGACGCGCGCTGAGTTTGCCGCTTCGCGCGAGGCGCAGGGTATCCTGCATCGTGTTTGCCATCCGGTGCAGCTCGCGCTGCGCGCGGTCCAAGGGCGTGCGCAGCGGCGAGTCGAGGTGCAGCGCGTTCTCGATCGTGCGGAGGGCAGCGCGCGCCGTGGCGACCGATGGCGCGAGCTCGCGCGCCAGCTCGGTGGCGAAGTCACCCACGGCGGCGTACGCGTTCCGCTGTGACGCCCCCATCAGCGTGCGCTGGGCGCGGTCGGTGAGCTCCTGCTCGCGCGCATCGACCGCTCGGTGCACGCGACCTGTGTAGCGCCGGGCCCACCACCACACGCCTGCGGAGCCGGCGAGCGCGGACCCGGTGAGCGGAGCGACAATGGCGATCATCTCCGTGAATCGATCGAGCCGCGGCGTCCACATGCCGACGAGCGACAGGGCAACGAGCACCAGTGCGGCTGCCCCGAGCGTGGTCGCGAGGGTGACGAGCGCAGCGAGCTGCGGAAGTCGGCGGAGCGAGCGTCCGGGAGAGCTCATCCTTCCAGGGTACGCACGCGCGCGGTCAGGCGTCCACCTTCGACGCATCCGCCGCGCGCCACGATCCATCGCGCACCATCTCTTCGAACTGTGCGAACAGTGCCGGGTCGAATCCGAGCCCGATCTGCTTGCGCATCACCTCCATCGCCATCTCATGCGTGAACGGCTCCTTGTAGCTGCGCCGCGAGGTGAGCGCGTCGTACACGTCGGCGATGCACACGACGCGTGCGGTGAGCGGAATCGCCTCGCCGGCAAGACCGTGCGGATAACCCGAGCCGTCCCACTTCTCGTGATGGCTCTGGACGATCGGCCGTACGTCCCAGGGGAACTCGATGTCGGCGAGGAGCTCGACGCCGGCGCTGGGATGCCGGCGCACGAGCGCCCATTCCTCCGCGTTCAACTTGCCAGGCTTGTTGAGCACCTCGGCAGGCACCATCAGCTTGCCCACGTCGTGGAGCAGGACGCCGATCCGAAACCAGAAGAGCGAGGTCGAGTCGCCTTCGGCAGCGCGCGACCAGAGCGCGCACGCGAGATCGGCGACGCGCACACAGTGGCCCTGAGTGTAGTGGTCCTTCGATTCGATCGTGTCGCCCCATTTCCGCGCGACCTCGAGGAAATCAGCCTCGAGCTGAGTCGTCCGGCGGTCGACGTCGGCGAGCTCTCGGCGGGCGCGGAGCTGCGTGAAGATCCGATGCGCCTGGTTGAGGCGCTGCAGGGTCTGACGATTGCGCCCGTCGACGCTGTAGAGGCCGGCGAGCTCCCGGGCGGTCTCTCCCTCGAGGATCAGGTCGCTGCGCTGGATGGCGATCTCCTCGGCGCTGAGGAAGTGCGCCTCGGCGGTGAGCCGGTCGCCCACCGCGACGGCGACGAGTCCGCGGACGTGCTGGGCCTCTCCGTCGGCATGCGTGTGGCCCGTGCGCTCGGCGATCGCGCCGGCCTGACCGCAGCAGGCGAACGCCTCGTCGTAGCGTTGCTGGTGGATGCGCAGCTTGGCGATCTCGAGGTTCACGGTGATGAGCATACCCATGTCACCGATCACCGTGGCGAGCTCGAGCGCCTCGGAGAACGCGCTGTGGGCCGTTTCGAGGCTGCCGAGCCGCGTGTGAATGAGCCCGAGGTTGATGAGTGCGGCGATCGCCTGGTCGACGAGTCCGGCGCCGCGTGCGCTGGCGAGCACCGACTCGAAGTTGCGGGTCGCCTCGCCGACGTCGCCGCGTACGCTGGCGATCACACCTAGATTGGATGCCGCCATCGCGGCCAGTCTCTCCTCTCCCGCGGCGTGCGCGCTGGCGAGGGCGCGGCGATACAGGTGCTGGGCCTCGTCGAGGTTGCTCAGCCTCCACTCGACGATGGCGAGGATGTTCACGGCGTGTCCGCACCCCGCCTCGTCGAGCGTCTCCTCGGAGAGGGCGAGCGCCACCTGCGCCCAGGCGCGCGCCGGCTCGAGCTCCGATTCCTGGATGTGTGTGCGGGCTACCCAGCGCATGAGCTGCGCGTTCTCCGCGGCGCTCGAACCGGAGAGCTTGCGCAGCGCCGAGCGATAGAGAGCGCGCGCGTCTTGCCATCGTCCTTCCCGTTCGAGCAGCTGCCCGCGCACGGTCACGTCGACGAGCCCCGCGACAGGGTTGCCGGCGGGGGCGGGCTCGAAGACGAGAGGCAGGATGGTGCGGGAGGCGGAATCCATGGGGTGCGCAGAGAGCCAGCGCACCGCGGCGTCGCGCGTGCTGTGGCTACACTCATGAGGACGAGCGAGACGGGGGCGCGCGTCAAACTCGACGCGCGCCCCCGGGTCCCTCACCACGATGATCTCTCCAGGACAACACCTCGAAAGGGCCCGAAGGTCAGTAGCCGCTCCGCCCGCAGGTGACGACGTATCCGGAGAAGTGCGTGATCGTGGAGCTGAAGGTCCATGCCAGCGAATTCACGGTGCCAGTGCGCAACTCGGTCACCGTGGCGATGGTGGTCGTGAGCGCGCTCGGGTCCGCGTAGTAGCCCAGCTGGGTGAGTGGCGCGTTGAGCAGCGACGCGTTCGTCCCGGCCAGATTCTGTGTGAAGGTCAGCGGCTTGGCGAAGGTGATGCCGTGCGGCGCGAAGTCATAGGCGAGGAGAACGCCCGCGCGCGCAGTCATCGTGATCGTCGTCGGCGCCGTCAGCGCGCCAAGCGGAATGGTCACCGTTGCCCCCGCCTGCGGGATGGTCAGCGTCCCACCGGCGGAGCCGATGATCTTGGTGACCGTGATTGGTGCTAGAAGCGCGCTGGAGCGTTTCAGCCCCTTCATCTGTGTCGCAGTGAGGAGGCCGTCCGCGCTGGCGGTGAAGCCCGTGGTACCGGAGAGGACGGTGGACGGAGTCGCGGTCGGCGCCTCGAGACGGCGAGCAGCCTGCGTCGGCTGATCGATGTAGCAACCCGCGAGGACGACCGCGCTCAGGGCGAGCGCGACGGCGCGGGACAGCGAGGAGTTCATGCGGATGAGTCCTGGAAAGGGTTCTGCTCGAGGTGATGCTTGTCACCTGCACGAGGCACCCATGATGCCGTCCATTTAGGTAATTTCTTCCGAGTCAGAGTGCCCTACCGCGCCCACGCCATCGAACAGTCCAGGTATGACATACTGTCCGAGCTTTTCGGTCAGTCCTTCCTATGAAATCTGAATGCTGTACGCGGCCGATCGTCGCAGAACGCGGCATTTCCTCGCGTTTCGCAACGGATCCCGCCTGCGCCGCGTATCTTCAATCGCGCTTCCGTTCGGCTGAGGCTGGCGGAGAGAGATTTTTGGGCGGAGCAGCGGCCTCCCCCGCGTGAGCGTCTTCACGGCGCCCTTGGGTTCCTCCACGCCTCCGGGCGAACCACCAAGTCAGAGGCCTGGCGACCGGCAGCGGGACGATGGATGGACGGTGCCGAACCCTGGCTCCCGTCGCGGACGGCAGCCAATCGACTCGCCGGATGCATATCGTTTGTCGGCTCTCCTGATCATATACTACCGCGATCCGAACGAGACTGGTCCCGCCCACCACGCCCGCGCGTGAATCATGAGACGACTGCTCGCCCTCGCACTGCTCACGCTCGTCGCCCCGACTGGCGCGGCACAGGCGCCCACCTCCCAGGGCGCGCTGCCGCCGCAGACTGTTTCCCTCGCCAACCTGAGCGCGTTCCGCGCGACGACGCCCAACTGGAAGATCGCGGGCGCCGCGAGCGGCGAGCGCACGGGCGCGGCGCTGACCACTGAGACGGGCACCGGGGTGCTGGTGAACACGCCGGCGTCCGGTGCGATGGGGCACTTGCTGACCACGTGGGAGCACGGCGATCTCGACCTCGCGGTCGACGTCATGCTACCCAAGGGGTCGAACTCCGGCGTGTACCTGATGGGGCGGTACGAGGTGCAGCTGTTCGACAGCTGGGGTGTCCGCGCGCCGACGTTCGCCGACATGGGCGCGATCTATCAGCGGTGGGACGAGAAGCGCGGCGCCGGCAGCGAGGGCTACGAGGGTACGGCGCCGCGGCTCAACGCGAGCCGCGCGCCCGGGCTCTGGCAGCATCTGGAGATCGTCTTCCTCGCGCCCAGGTTCGAGGGGAAGCGAAAGATCGCGAACGCGCGATTCGTGAAAGTGGTGTTGAACGGCGTCGTCGTGCAGGAGAACGTGGAGGTCACGGGTCCGACGCGCGCCGCGCCGTTCGCCGACGAGCGAGCGAGCGGGCCGCTGATGATCCAGGGCGACCACGGCCCCGTGGCGGTGCGCAACATCCACTACAAGTCGTACTCGGCGGCCGCACGGCTCGCGGATCTCCGCTACCGCGCGTGGGTGGACGACGCCATCGACTCGACGTGGATGTCGTCGCGCCAGCCGATGCGCGAGGGACCGGTGGCCTCGCTGTCGACCGAGCCGGCGGGAGCACCCAACAAGTTCGCCGTCGCATACGACGGCTCCCTGACCGTGCCGGCCACGGGACGCTACCGTTTCACGCTCAACATCGACTGGGTCGGCACCGAAGCGCCGATGCAGGGTCCGGCCGTCGCCCGCGCCGATCTCGTCATCGACGGCAAGCCGGTGATCGTGAACCGGGGCGCGCGGCAGCGCATGCAGGCCGACGTGGACCTCACCGCCGGCAAGCACGCGTTCGCGCTGAGCTTCTTCAAGAACCGGCAGTACGGCCCGCAGCGTGACCTGCAGCTGTGGATCGAGGGACCGGGCGTGGCACTTCAGCCGCTCCACGACGAGAGCCTGCTCCTGGCCTTCGGCAATCCGATCAATCCGATCCTCGTCGATGCGCAGAGCGAGCCCGTGCTGCTGCGCGGCTTCGTGCGGCATCGTGGCATCAAGCGGGTGATCGTCATGTCGGTCGCCGATCCGCTCGGGGTGCACTACAGCTACGACCTCTCGCAGGGCACGCCGTTCTTCGCGTGGCGCGGTCCCTTCCTCGACGCCACACAGATGTGGGACGGGCGGGGCGAGGATCAGACCTCGCGTCCGGCGGGCAGCGTGCTCGATCTCGCCGGCACGCCGTCGCTCGCCTTCCTGACCGACGCGAACGCGGCGTGGCCGGACTCGATCACCGATGAGCGGCAGTTCAAGCGAAAGGGATTCGCGCTCGACAAGGCGGGCCGGCCAACGTTCCTGTCGGAGGTTCGAGGCATCGCGGTGGAGGATGCGATCCGGCCCGATTCCAGCGGCCTGACGCTGAGGCGCGAGCTGCACCTGCGCGCGCCCGCGTCGGCAACCACCGAGGGGCTCCACGTCCAACTGGCCCAGGCCGAGCACATCACGCGGCAGAGCGAGGGCACGTACGTCGTCGGTGACCGCAGCTACTTCATCACGCTTCCCGCCGGCGCGGCACAGCCCGTCGTCCGCCAGCGGAACGGCCGCGACGAGCTGTTGCTTCCCGTGCGCTTCGACCGTGGCGAGTCCAGGGTCGTCTACACCATCGTCTGGTAGCCGGACTCCATGACACACTCACGTCTTTCGTCCCTCCGCGCCGCTGCGTGCGGTGCCGTGCTCCTTCCCGCGCTCGCGAGCATTGCCCTGGCGCAACGGCCGCCGCAGAACCAGACGGCGATCAACGAGGCCGAGTATTACCGGATGTCCACCGTGCCGATCCCCGAGGGGGTCGTGCTCGAGGTGGGTGGGCTCGAGACGATGCCCGACGGACGGCTCGCCGTGGCGACGCGGCGCGGCGACGTGTGGCTGATCGAGAATCCGGGCAGCATCAACGGCGGCCAGCCGCACTACACGCGCTTCGCGCAGGGGATGCACGAAGCGCTGGGCCTCTCGTACCGCGACGGTGCGCTGTACACTGCGCAGCGGAGCGAGCTGACGAGGCTGCGCGATCTCGACGGCGACGGGAAAGCCGACCGCTACGAGACGGTGTACTCCTGGCCCCTGTCGGGGAACTATCACGAGTACTCGTTCGGGCCGGTGTTCTCGCCGAAGGGCGGGAACGACATGATCGTCACCCTCAACCTCGCGTGGGTCGGTTACGGCGACAGCTTCGTGAAATGGCGCGGCTGGATGCTCTCGATCACGCCGGATGGAAAGATGTCGCCGATCGCCGCCGGGTTCCGCTCGCCGTCGAGCTTCGGCTACAACATGGAGGGTGATCTCTTCTACACGGAGAATCAGGGCGACTGGGTCGGCTCAGGTGGGCTCAGTCACGTGGAAAAGGGCGACTTTATGGGGAACCCGATGGGGCTCAAGTGGTCGAGCGAGCCCGAGTCGCCGATCAAGCTGACGAAGAACGACATTCCCGACACGGGCGAGCCGAAGTTCGAGGTCGCGAAGCGGGTGCCGCACCTCAAGACGCCCGCCGTGTGGTTCCCGCACACGATCATGGGCATCTCCACCTCGGCCATCCTCGTGGACTCGACGCGCGGCGCGTTCGGGCCGTTCGCCGGGCAGCTGTTCGTCGGCGATCAGGGGCACAGCAAGATCATGCGCGTCTCGCTGGAGAAGGTGAATGGCGTGTATCAGGGTGCCGTGTTCCCCTTCCGCGAGGGGTTCGCGTCGGGGGTGTTCCGCCAGGTGTGGGGAAAGGACGGCTCGATGTACGTGGGGCAGACGAGCCGAGGCTGGGGTGCGACCGGGCGCGCGCCGTACGCGCTGCAGCGGCTGGTGTGGACGGGCAAGACGCCGTTCGAGCCGCTCAAGATCGAGGCGCGCCCCGACGGGTTCGAGATCTTCTTCACCGCGCCGGTCGACCGTGCGGCCGCGGGCGATCCGGCCAGCTACAAGGTGAACAGCTTCATCTACAAGTACCATCACATTTACGGCTCGCCGCCGATCAACACGTCGGCGCACGACGTGCGCGCGGTGGTCGTGTCACGCGACGGCAAGAGCGCGCGGATCGTGGTGGACTCGCTCCGCCAGGGATACATCCACGAGATCCGGATGGCCGGGGTGAAATCGGAGGGCGGCGCGGCGCTGCTGCACGACTTCGGGTATTACACGGTGAACCGGATCCCGGGCGGAGCGAAGCTGGCGGTGAAGCTGGCGGTGAAGCCGGCGCCGTCGGCTGGTGCGCCGAGCATGAGCGCGCCGGCACCGAGCACGGCACCGAGCAGTGAGGCGCGCCCCGGTGGAGCGCTTGCCAAGCATCAGACCACGATGCCCGCGGCCTGGAACGGAACGGTGGATCAGACCATCGCGGTGCAGGGCGACGAGGGTCTCACCTTCAGCCTGCCGACGGTGAACGTTAAGGCGGGCGCGCGCGTCAGGCTCGACTTCAAGAACGCGAGCGACATGCTGCACAACCTCGTCGTCGTGCGCCCGGGCACGGCCGTCAAGGTCGGTGAGGCGGCGCTCAAGCTTGGTCTGGAGGGCGCAAAGCTGCAGTACGTGCCGCGCAGCGACGACGTCCTGTACCACACCGCGCTGCTCGAGCCACAGAAGTCGCAGACGATCTACTTCACGGCGCCGAGTACGCCGGGCGAGTACACGTACGTGTGCACCTTTCCCGGGCACTACACGACGATGCAAGGGACGATGCGCGTGGGACGCTGAGGAGATTCTCCTCGCATCCCACGCGCATCGACTCGATCAGAGGACCGCTGAGGCCAGCGACACTCGGCCGGCGGAACAGCGAAGACGAAAGATTACGGCTTGCCCTTGAGGGTCGTGTCCTTCACACTCTTGCCTACTTCCGTCGCCTTGCCGTGCAGGCTTCCCGACACGTCGTTGAGAGCGCCCTTCGTGTCGCTGCCCGCCTTCTTGGAGGCCTTGCTGATGTTGCGCGCCACCTTGTTGAGACCGCCGGGCTGGTGGCTCTGCGAGCCCTTGATGCCCGTCGTCTTCTTCAGCGTTGCCTTGGTGGCGTTGCCGGCGTCGGTCAGCCCGTTGTGCGCCTTGCTCGTGCCGCGATGAACTTCCGCCTTCGTGTCGCGGCCGGCCTTCTTGACCGTGCTGCTAACGTCGTGGGCAACCTTGTTCAGGCCGCCGGGCTTGGTCGAGTCCTTCTGCGCGTCCTGGGCGCGGGCGGACGCGGCGCCGAAGAGCGTAAGTGCAGCGGCGACAGCCGCGAAGCGAACGTAGTGTCTCACAGGTGAATCCTCCGTTGGTGACCGCAGCAGCAATTGCAAGACACGGGCTTGTCCTCGTGCCGAGCTCGCTACCCCTGGTGGTTGGGGATGGCTTGCAGGAGGCTACCAGACGGCCCACCCAAAAGTTCCAGTGAGTAGACGGATGATCTCGGGCTACTGGTCGCGTCGGATCGCGCGGAACGTCGGCATCCTCGCCCTGGCGGCGACGGTGTACTTCATCGTGCTGGAGGCGACGGCGGGCGCCGCGCAGGTGATGTATCGACTCAGCATGGCGACTGGCTACGTCAGCGTGGTGCTCGTCGCGTGGGCGATGTTGATCGGTCCGTGGCGCGTGCGCGGCGGGCGCTCCGCGCCAGTGAGCACGGACCTGCGGCGCGACGCGGGCATCTGGGGCGCGCTGTTCGGCGTGGCGCACGTCGTCACCGGACTGCAGGTGCACATGGCCGGCGACTTTCTGAAGTACTTCGTCCATCGCGACGGTAGACATGCGGTCCCCGTGCGCACCGATCTGTTCGGATTCGCCAACTGGACCGGGCTCGCCGCGACGCTGCTGCTGCTGATGCTGCTCGCCATCTCGAACGATCTCTCGCTACGAGCGCTGGGCGCGCAGCGGTGGAAGCGGTGGCAGCGCTGGACGTACGCGATGGCGGTGCTGATCGCGGCGCACACGATCGCCTACCAGATCCCGGCGAAGCACAACGCGCCTTACGTCGTCGCGTTCGCGCTCGTGACCGCGGTGGTGGTCGTGCTGCAGCTGGACGGCCGGCGGCGCGTGCGGGCGCGCGATCACGCGCTCGCGACGCGCGGCTCGTCCAGCAGGTAGCGCCGCAGCAGCTCCAGCACCTCGTCCTCGCCGACGTTGGCGAGATCGCGCGGCAGCGAACCCGTGGCGCGCCGGACGTGGCGGGCGAGATCGCGCGGCTCGGTGTAGCCCAGCTTTCCGGCGATGACGCGCAGCGTCGCCGAGCGGTTGCGGAGGTAGTGGTACGCCCAGACCACGCGTCCAACGAGGAGCAGCCGCTTCGGCGACGTCATCCCCGCTTCGTGCATCCAGCGCCGCAGCCGTTGCGGTGCCACGCCCGCGTAGTCGGCGAGCGACTCGACTGTGCGGTAGCGCTCGGGGTGACGCAGCGCGTCGAGCAGCACGGCCTCGCCACGCGCGGGCAGCGACCGCAATCGTGGCGCGAGCACTTGTGCCAGCCGCTCGCTGAGTCCCGCGAGCAGCGCGACATCGATGAGGTGGCGCAGCTGCGGCGGCGTGTCGTCGTGGCCGCGAAAGGTGATCGACACCGGAGATTGTAACGCAGCGCACATGACGAGGGCGCCGCGGATCGCTTCAGGGGAGAGCGCGGTGTAGAGGACCGTCGGAACGCCGAGGGCCCAGACGAGGCGCGAGTCCGGGGGCGCCATGCGTGGATCGATCACGAGGACGCTGCCGGGCGCGCTGACCCACGTCTCCTCGAGTCGCTCCCAGTCCTCCACCACGGAGAGCTGCGCGCGCGACGAGACCGCCTGGCTCACCCTGACGAGAAGGTCGGGTGGCAGACACGCAACGACGTGGGGAGGGGCAGTCATGCGGGACTCATCATGCAGAACATGGCACGTCGAGCGGCCGATTGCTCGCGCGATCGAACGAAAATGGCCCCGAATGATCGCATTTCCTCATTGTGACCGGCGCCGGAGAGGTGGATGGTAGTGGAGTATCCCTTTCACTCCGGAGACTCTCGTGTCACGACGCCTCACCCGTCCCACGCTTCTCGTCCTGCTCGTCGCCATCAGCGCTCTCGGCGCATGCGCCAGTCCTACCGCACCGACGCGGAGCGTGGCGCCCAGCGTGAGCAGCGCAGACCTGCTCACCGAAACGTCCGCGTGCAGGGGCGGTTGGGCCGGCAGCAGCGGACGCTGCTGAGCCGAACCGCGATGCCTACGCGCTGACTCCGGTCCGCTCGCGGAGCCGAGTGATCTCGGAGGCCACCCACCGCACGTGGTGGTACGCGAGAAACGTCCGGCTCTCGTAGCGCGGTACGGCTTGCTTGACGGCTTCGCGCGGCTCGACGTCGAGCCGGCGGAGTGCGTCGTCGGCCTCGATCGTCGACTGTGCGAGGTGATGCCGCTCGCTCACCGTGCGCATGCGGATGTAGGCGTCGCGCGCAGCGTCGTGCTGCCCGAGCGCGGCGAGTCCCGCCCCCTCGGCGCGATGGTACGAGGCGGTGAGCTGCGGGGGCAGCGGCTCAGCGGCCAACTGTCGCCGATACGCGTCGAACTCCGCAACGCGCCCTTCTCGGCTCGCGAGCTCCATGAGATTGATCGTGGCGAGCCAGCGCATGTCCTGCTCCTGCGCGGTTGCGGCAACGATGAGACTGCCATCGCGGGCGGCGGCGTGTTCTCCCACCAATGTGAGCGCGTGGGCGACGTCGGTGAGGATGCGGTCGCGCTCACGCGGTTCTTCGCAGAGCTGGAGCGCGTCGTACGCGAAGCGGAGCGCCGAGGGGTAGTCGCCGGACTCGCCAGCGACGCGCGCACGGTCGTGCAGCGCCTTCGACTCCATGGCGACGCACTGCAGTTCGCGCGCGCGGAGGATGACGTGATCGAGCCGCACCGTGGCTTCCTTCAGGTCACCGCGATCGATCAGCAGCTTTGCGAGGCCGAGTCGCGCTTCGAGTTGGTGGCGTGTGTCACCGAGTCGTGTGGCGAGGGTGTGCAGACGTGTGTAGTGGGCAGCGGCGACGTCGAACTCGCGGAGCATTCGGATCGCGTGCCCTTCGCCGAACATGCAGGCGAGGACCACGTCCTCACGCTCGGCGATCTGCGCGGCTTCGACGCCAGTTGCGTAGGCGTCGCGCCCCATCGCCCAGGCCGCCTGCGAGAGGTAGACGCGGCCGAGATCGCGTAGCGCGACGGCGATCTTGCCGAGGTCCTCCGCCTCGAGCGCCTGGAGCGTGCGTCGGATCATCGGCGCGGTCGCGTCGCCCTGCTCCATGGCACGGTGCGCGACGTGGACGGCGGCGAGCTGGCGCGCGGTGACTCGCTCGACGTCGGTGAGCGCTCGATCGACGAGCCGGAGCACGAGCAGGCCGGCGTTTGCCCGGCGCCACTGCGGTGACGTCTCACCCGGCGAGGTGGCGAGCGCTTCGAAGAAGGGCAGGTGGCGGAGACGAATCTCGATCATGCGAGAAAGGTGCAGTCGGGGCGCTTCTGGTGCCATGGCGAAATGGCGCGAGCGTGAGCGTGGTGTCGCAGTCCGTGCGATGTCAGCGGGACACTACACCCCGATGCTCGCCGGGTTCGGCCCCGCGCCGGCCTGGAACGGTCCGGTG
>JBDSDB010000142.1:0-41660 GCA_039920785.1 Gemmatimonadaceae bacterium | reverse complement strand
AATAGTCCGCCCATGAGCAGGTAGATCATCAGCAGGAAGAACGATACGAACATCGCCTGCTGCTGGGTCTCCACGACGGTCGAGATCCACAGCCCGATCGACAGCGCCACGACGAGATACACTCCCGCGGACGCGAACAACAGCAGCAGGCTGCCGCGCATCGGCACGCCGAACACGATCCGCCCCACGACGAGTCCGAGCGTCAAGTCGAGCAGGCCGAGCACCAGGAAGGGAAGCAGCTTGGCCGTTATGAACTCGGCCCTGGTGATCGGGGTGACGTTGAGCTGCTCGATGGTACCGAGCTCCTTCTCACGGGCGATGTTCTGCGCGGTGATCAGCGTGCCCACCATCGTCACGAGCGCAACGAGGATGCCTGGCACCATGTAGTGCTTGTAGTCGAGCGTGGGGTTGTACCACGACCGCGACACGGTCTCGATGCGGCCTCCGCCGCGCGCGGGGGCGACGTCGCCAGCGGGGAGCGCGCGCACCGTCGAGGCGTGGGGACGTGCGTCCGCGCCAAGCTCGCGCGCGTACGCCCCGATGATCTGCGCCGCGTACGACTGCACCACCCCCGCCGCGGAGCCTTTCTCGGCGTTGACATCGAGGTGCACGGCGTCCGTACCGGTGCGGGCGATCGCGCGCGCGAAGTCGGCGGGGATGGTCAGGACCACCGTGGCCTGGCCTCGCAGCATCGCGTCGTCCGCTTCGACTGAAGACGTGGACGACCCCGTCACCCTGAAGGAGCCCGACGATGTCAACCGGTCCACCAGCCCGCGCGACACGCTGCTGGCGTCGTGGTCCACCACCCAGATCGGCGTCTCACGGATGGCGAAGGTGGTGGCGTTGCTCAGCACGAGCAGCTGGATGAGCGGCAGCACGATGATCTGCACAAGTGTCGCGCGGTCGCGCACGACGTGCAACACCTCCGCACGGGCGAGGACGAGCGTCCGCCGGATGAACGGGATGTCAGTGAGCGCAATCGTCATTGGAGCCGAGCGCCGAAGGAGCGTGACGCGGCCGTCATCAGCACCACGGCCATCGCCGCGAGCACGAGCGTCTCAGGCCAGAGGTAGGCGAGGCCAACCCCCTCGAGCATGATCCCGCGCGCGATGAGCACGAACCACTTGGCCGGCACGAGGTTGGCCACGAGCTGGAGCGGGCGCGGCATGCTCTCGAGCGGGAAGATGAAGCCGGAGAGGATCTGAGTCGGCAGCATCGTCGCCATCATCGCCATCATCATCGCCACGCGCTGCGACGAGGTGCGCGCCGAGATGAGGATGCCGAGCGCCAGGGCGACGAGAATGAACAACAGACCTTCCGCGAGCAGGAGCGCGACGCTGCCGCGAACGGGCACGTGGAACACGAGCCGCGCCTCCAGCAGCACGAGCAGCACGCTGATGAACCCGATCACGAGATACGGCGCTACCTTGCCGACGATGATCTGCCAGGGCTTGAGCGGCGAGACGAGCAGCGCCTCGAGCGTACCAGTCTCCTTCTCGCGTGTCAGGGAGAGTGCCGTCATGAGCGCAGAGATGATGTTCAGCACCAGTGCCATGAGGCCCGGCACGAACAGGTTGGCGCTCTCGCGGGTCGGGTTGAACCGAGCACGCGCCTCGACGGTGATGTGCACCGCGTCGTTGCGCGCGGCGTTCTCGTTCTGATATTGCTGCACGACCGCGTTCACGTAGCTCTGCCGGGCGGCGCCCGTGTTCGGATCGCTCGCGTCGCTGATGACGAGCAGCTGCGCCGCCTCGCCGCGGGCGAGCCGTTCGCCGAAGCTGGGCTCGAACGCGATGGCCACCTGCGCGGTGTCGGTGCGGAAGAGTGGGTCGAGCATCGTGGACGATGGCACGACCGCCACCACGCGGAACATGCCGCTCGCCTGGAAGCGCGACCGGAGCGCGATGGTCGTCGCGTCGGGAGCCGGATCGACAATGGCGAGGCGTACGTCGCGCACGTCGGTGCGGATGGAGTAGCCGAACAGAATGACCTGCACCACCGGCAGCAGGACGAGCACGGCGAGCGTGCGCCGGTCGCGCAGGATGTGGTACACCTCCTTGCGCAGCAGACCCCAGAGCGCGCTCATGTCGCCGACGCTCCGTGAGAGGCCGTCTCCGGTCGCGCGAGTTGCACGAAGAGCTCGTCGATACTGGAGACGCCGGCATCGTACTTGAGCTGGGACGGAGCGCCCATGACGGCGATGCGCCCATCAACCATGATCGAGATCCGGTCGCAATACTCCGCCTCGTCCATGTAGTGCGTCGTGACCAGCACGGTCGTGCCGCCCCGTGCCGTCTCGTAGATCATCTCCCAGAACTGCCGTCGCGTGATCGGGTCCACGCCGCCCGTCGGCTCATCGAGGAACACCACGCTCGGCCGCGCGAGGAGCGCGACGGAGAATGCGAGCTTCTGCTTCCAGCCCAGGGGAAGCGAGCGCACGATGGACTTCTCCGCGTGCTCGAGCCCGAGCCGAGCCAGCATACCGTGCAGCCGCGCGTCGATGTCGCGCGGCCGCACGTCGTACAGGCCCCCGTAGAGCTGCGCGTTCTCGCGCACGGTGAGGTCGTCGTACAGGGAGAAGCGCTGGCTCATGTAACCGATCCGGCGCTTCACGGCCTCGGTCGCCGTCACGACGTCGTGCCCGGCGACACGGGCGCTGCCCGAGGTCGGGCGAAGCAGGCCGGTGAGCATGCGGATCGCCGTCGTCTTCCCCGCGCCATTCGCGCCGAGGAAGCCGAACACTTCTCCGGCGGCGACGTCGAAGGTGATGCGGTCGACGGCGGTGAAGCTCCCGAAGACGCGCGTGAGATCGTGTACTTCGATGGCGAGCTCGCTCACGCGGCGCTCCGCTCCGCCCCTGGCGCCGCATCGGGCGAACCCATGAGCGCGATGAACGCATCCTCGATCGACGCGGCGATCGGGCTGACTTTGCCGTCGCCGAGACCGCCAGCGGTGAGGAACGCACCGAGCTCGCGCGCGACGTCCGCTGGCGCGGCATCGATGCGGTCGTCGGTGTAGTGCAGTGTCTCGCCGAACGGATACACCGAGCGCGCGTGCGGAAAGCCGCGCAGCAATTGCAGCGCGCCATAGCGGTCGGCATTCGTCACCGCGAGGAGCGGCCTGTCGAAGCCGCGCGCCACGTCCGCAGGGGTGTCGATCGCGAGCAGGCGGCCGCGCTGCACGAGCCCGACCCGGTCGCATCGGCCGGCTTCGTCCATGTACGGCGTGGAGACGACGATCGTGAGCCCACTCTGTCGCAACGTCGCGAGCAGATCCCAGAACTCGCGGCGCGACACGGCGTCCACGCCGGTAGTCGGCTCGTCGAGAAAGAGAATCTCCGGACGGTGCACCAGGGCGCAGCAGAGCGCGAGCTTCTGCTTCATCCCTCCCGACAGGGCGCCGGCGCGCCGCTGCCGGAACGGCTCGAGCTGCTTGAATATCGGCGCGATCTGATCGCGCTGCGCCTCGATCGTCGTGCCGAACACGCTGGCGAAGAAGCCGAGATTCTCCTCGACGCTCAGGTCGGGATAGAGAGCAAACCGTCCCGGCATGTAGCCGATGCGCCGGCGCAGCTCCCACATGCTCCGCACCACGTCGCACCCCAGCACGCGCGCGCCGCCGGCGTCGGGAAGGAGCAGGGTGACGAGGATGCGGAAGAGGCTCGTCTTCCCTCCGCCATCGGGGCCGATGAAGCCGAACAGCTCGCCCTCCTCCACCTCGAACGACACGTCGTCGAGCGCCACGATCTCCCCGTAGCGCTTGACGAGATGTTCCGCGGCGACGGCGACCGTCATCGCGATACCGTCAGTGGAGAGAGCTGCACGTCGGCAGGCATACCGATCTTGAGCGCCCCGTCGCGGTTCGGCACTCTGATCTTGACGGCGTAGACGAGATTCGTTCGCTCGTCGCGGGTCTGGATCGGAGTCGGCGTGAACTCCGCCCGTGACGACACCCAGCTGACGGTGCCCGGCAGCTGGCGCCGGCCAGCGCCGCCGGCGTCGATCGTGACCTGAACGGCCTGCCCGAGCTTCACGCCGGCGAGCTGCGGCTCGGTGACGTACGCGCGCAGCTCCATGGTGTCGAGGTTGGCGATCTTGTACAGCGGCTGTCCGGTCTGGACGAACTCACCGGCGCGAACGTACGTGGTGAGCACGGTGCCCCGCACGGGATTGCTCACGCGACTCCTGGCGATCTGGTCGCGGATCTGCGCCACTCTCGCGTCGCCGGACGACGCCTCACTCGACGCGACCTCTCGCTGCGCGCCCGCGACGGCCCGCTGCGCCACGAGCGTGCGATATTCGCGCTCCGCCTGGTCGAGCTGCTGCGCCGTGGCCGCTTGTTCGGCGAATAGCCGGCGCGCCCTGTCGTAGCTGCGCCGCGCCACGGAGAGCTGCGCGTCGATCGCGCCGATCTGGTGTGTCGCCTCGCTCACGCGCGCCGCACTCGCGGCGCGCTGCGCCGCGATCTGCTGGAGCTGGAGCACCAGCGCCGACGTGTCCACGATGGCCGCCGGCGCGCCCTCGGCTAGCGGCCGCCCTTCCGCGGGGAGGAACTGCTCGAGCTGTCCACTCGACTCCGCGGAGACGACGGTCTCCCTCGCCTCGACATGGCCGTACGCATCCGGCTTCGGCTCGGAGCGACAGCCGCTGAAGAGGACGGCGAGCACGATCGCCACCGACACGGCGACGGGCGACCTGAACGAGTGTGGCATCAGCGAACCTCCACGCCCAGTGTGTTGAGAAGAGTGACGCGTGCCTGCTCGAGTGCGACGCGATGCTGAACTCGACGGAGCCGCGCGGTGAGAAGCGCGGTGCTGTGGTCGACATACGTTGCCGCGGTGATGACGCCCTCCCTGAGCTGCACCTGTGCCTCGTGTGCGACCTGCTCGCGCAGCGCGATGACCGACTCGTCGAGGGCGATGGTGCTGTCGAGCCGCGCGATGCTGGCGAGCGTCGGTTGGACCGAACGGGCGAGGGAGCGCGAGAACGCCGCTTCGTTGGTGGTGACGATCTCCCGCTCGAGTGCGAGCTGCTCGCGGTCGCGATTGGCGGTGCCCCAGTTGAACGGGGTCCACTCGAGCTGCACGCCGGCGACCCAGTAGGTCTGGAAGTCCGCACTCAGCATGTTGAGTCCCGGCCGGCCGTATCCGAGCCGCCCGAACGCCGAGACGCGCGGCTTCTCCTGCGACGCGACGAGCCGGCTCTGTTGCTCGAGCCGATCGCGCGTCGCCGCGAACTGCTCGTACTCGGGACGCGCCCGCAGCGTGTCGAGCGCGTTGGCGACGTGGCGCACGAGCGCGGCTGAAGCGGGAGCCAGCAGCACGACGTCATCGCGGAGCGAACGTCCGGTGAGCAGCGCGAGCCGCGCCAGCGCGGTGCTTCGCTCGCTCACCAACGCGAGGCGGTCCTGTCGCCGCTCGGTGATGGTGGCCGCGATGGCCGCGGTGTCGCCCCGGAGCGCCGCGCCATTGCGGTATCGAGTCACCGTTTCGCGCCGCCGCGCCTCGAGGTCGGCGATCGCCGCATCGGTCTCCTCGATGCGCTGCTCCATCGCCGCCGCGGCGAAGAACGCCTCGGCCACCTCCTGCCGAATCCCGAACAGTGTCGCCCTCACGTGCGCCTGCGACTCGGCGAGCCGCGCGCGCTCCATGGCGCGTCGCGAGTCGAGCGTGGGGTCGAGCAGCGACTGCTGCGCCGAGAGATGCGCGTCGTACGTGTCGTTCGGCGGCGTCGGAATCGAGACGCCAGGCAGCGGGATGGCGATCCTCGTCACCTCCGACTGATACTGCGCCTGGCCGGTCACCCCGAGCGATGGAAGCCGCTCCGCGGCGATGCTGCGCAGGCGGAGTTGCGATGCCGACTGCTGGAGACCGAGCTGCCGCTGCCGGGGATCGGTGCTCGTGGCGGCTGTGAGCAGCTCGCGATAGCTGACCGAGTCGCGATTCGCACGCACTTCCTGCGCGGCGGCACCAGTGGCGAGGCAGGACGCACACAGCGCGGAACAGTTCACGGCGACGACGAACGATCGCGCGCGCGTCATGGCCGGAGCGCGTTGAGGAAGAAGTCGGGGAGCGTGCGCTTGCGCTCTTCGATGAAGGCGACGAATCCGGCGTCGTCCATGCCCATGATGGCGCAGAGGAGTGGCCGTGCCGCGAAGGGAAAGACGCAGAGGGACACGAGGTTGACGAGGAACTGTGGCGCGGAGATGGGGCGAATCGTGCCGGCGCGAATGCTGGCGTCGATCTTCTGCTGGAGCGCGCCGAGGACCATCGCCGGCGTGGCGCCGTCGCGGAGCCCGCTCAGCATCTGCACGAGCTGTCGGCCACGCTCGGGATCCTGATTGATCTCGCCGATGACGTACGCCGGTGCATATGGGGAACGGGCGAGCTGCTCGAAGTAGATGGCGATGATGCTGCGCACCATCGCCTCGAGGCCCGATTCGGAGCGTGCCACCTGAGCGATCCGCCCGAACACGCCGCCCGCGACGCGCTGGAAGATGGCGTCGGCGAGGCGGCTCTTGTTCCGGAAGTAGTAGTGGAGCAGGGCCTTGTTGACACCGGCCTCGTCGGCGATGTCCTGCATGCGCGCTCCCGCCGTTCCCTTGCGGATGAACACACTGTGCGCCGCGTCGAGGATTCGCTGCTCGGTGTCGCTGTCGGGCGCGAGGGCGTTTGCGGGCGAGGCGGGGCGTTTGGTTTTGACCATACGGTTTTACCAAGTAGTTTGACCAATTGGTTAATGCGGAGTATAGGCCTTTTTGGAGCACGCGCAAGGAGGATCTATCTCAGGGGGCAGTCGTGCTACTGGGAGCGCGCCGAGGGATCATGGGGGGACGGATGCCGTTGTTCGTTCTCCGTTGTTCGTTGTCCGTTTTGTGTTTGCCTACCCGTCGTTCGTGATCCGTGATCCGTGATCCGCGATCGAGATCGATCGCCTCGCCAGCCGGTTGGGGAAATCAGACTACAGGTCGCTGCGGAATGACATGTTCCGGGCAGCGGAGTCGATCGCCGACGACATCGCCGAAGGGCTGCGGCGCGGCGACAGCCGCTGAGTTCGCGCGCTTTCTCGACATGGCCATCAAGTCGTCATCCGAGTTCGAAAGCCAGATCGACCGATGCCGCGACTACGGACTTGCGCCCATGGCGAGCATCAGGACCTCGCGATGCTGGTCTGTTCCGTGCGGAAGATGACGGGGGGCCTGCGAAAGAAAGTGCTTGCCGGCCCTCAGCGCCCGCGACACGCGACACGCACAACGCACAACGCACAACGGGTGGGAAAACACAAAACGAACAACCAACGACGGACAACGCGCCGTATCCACCTCCGCAGCGCCTTCAACCGGTCGCACGGCGCGCGGTCATGTCGTGCCGAAGCAGTCAGTCGCTCAGCCCTTCTTCCGCCGAGTCCCCGCCACTGCCCTCACCTCAGGCCCGTTCAATCCGTTGAAACCGTTCCGTTCGGACTCCACCACGAACACATCATTCGGAGCCAGCTTTCACCCACCTGGCGAGCCACCCCTCCACCTCGCGATAGAATAGCCGCGAGTTCTCCGGATTGAGGATCCAGTGGTTCTCCTCCGGCCACACGAGGAGCCGGCTCGGGATGCGCAGCCGCTGTAGCAGCGACCACATCTCGAGCGTGTTGTTGAGCGGCACGCGATAGTCGCGCTCTCCCACGGACAACATCATCGGCGTCTTGAAGCTCGCCGCCGACCGCACCGGGTTCTGCGTGCGCCAGACCTCGCCCTGCTCCCACACCGGGCCGAGGGACTGCAGCTCACGGCCGTAGATCACGTCCGACGTACCCCACTGCGCCTCGAGGTTCACCAGCCCCGCATGCGCGATGAGCGCCTTGAATCGCGTACCGGACCAGGCCTCCAGCGCGTTCGCCAGATGACCGCCGTAGCTCGCGCCGCCAGCGACCTGTCGCGACCCGTCGATGAAGGGGAACGTGCGGATCGCTTCGTCCGCGCCCTCCATCAGCTCGTCGGCGGGACCTCGCAGCGGATCGCCCTGGATGCTCTGCCCGAACTCCTCGCCGAATCCCGACGAGCCCGAGTAGTTCGTCATCAGCATCACGTAGCCCGGCCGCGCGAGTAGATGGTAGTTCCACCGCAGCGAGATCTGGTCGCGCCACATGTTGGCGGCGCCGCCGTGGATGAGGACGAACAGTGGGTACTTCTTCGTCGAGTCGAAGTGCGCCGGGAGCACGAGCATGTTGTGGATCTTCCGTCCGCGCTTGGACGTGAACCAGAAGTGTCGCGGCGACTGCCAATCGATCGCGCTCGCCTGAGCGACGGAGAAGCCCGTGAGGCGGGCCGGTGCCGGCGCGCCCGGGTTGATGCGCACCACTTCCGCAGGCTCGACCGAAGATCCCCACAGCGCGACCATCACCGGGGCACCCGCCGCGGCTCTGAGCGAGCCGTACACGCCGCGCCGGATGGTCGAGAAGGGTTTGGCGTCGCCGCGCAGCGTCGAGGCGCTGAAGATCTTGGCGAGCCCGGAATCTTCGGCGATCGCATAGACCGTCTGACCATCGGCGGAGATCACGTACTCGTCGGCCGACCGATCCATCCGAGCGACGACGCGCGGGTTCTGCATCGAGGGCCACTCGAATGCGACGATCCGGCTGAGGTTGTACGACTTGCCGTTGTTCGCGTTGGAGAGCGCGTAGAGCGTACGCCCGTCGGGGCTGAAAGAGGGCTTCGTGTAGGCAGTCGCGCCGGCCGCGATGCGGACTGGTTCCCCCCCGGCGACGTCGACCCGGTAAAGCTCCACCGGGACTTCCGCATACGCGGCGGAGTTCCGCGCGGACATCGCCGCGAAGACGATCGTCTTTCCGTCCGGCGTCCACGCGGCGTCGACGTCCTGTCGCGAACCTTCCACGGGAGGCGTGCCGAAACCGGGCAGTGCGGCGAGCTGGGTCCCCGCCAACAGATCCTTCGCGACGGACCCGGAGTCGAGCGACTGCACGAACAGGTGCACCTGCTTCTCGTCCAACCACCGGTCCCAGTTGCGGATCGGGAACGAGTCGAAGATGCGCACTTTCGTCTTCCGATCCTTCTCCTCCTTCGCCTTGATCCTGTTCGCCTCGTCGCTCGAGGCCCCCGGATACACGACGCTGGTGAATTGCAGCGACTTGCCATCCGGACTGAAATGCGGCGACTGCGCGCCCGTCGAGAGCCGGGTGGTCCGCTGCGCCTCACCGCCGGCAAGATCGAGAAGGTAGATCTGGTTGACGTCGTCGCCATCACGCCGCGCCGTGAACGCGATCCGGCGGCTGTCCGGCGCCCATGCGACGTCACCCTCGCCCCCTCGGGTATCGGTGATGCGTCGCGCCTTCGCCGTACCGTCGCTCGCCACCAGCCACAGATCCGCGCTCTGATCCTTCTCGTCGTACGCGGGAGCGGTCACGGTGAACACCACCCACTTGCCGTCCGGACTGATCGACGGCGCGCTCACGCGCTTCATGGTCCACATCGCCTCGTGCGTGAGGGGCCGCTTGAGGACAGATGGCTGGGACGTGGCCGGCGACGCGAACGCGGCGATGGCGAGGAGCAGGAGCGTGGCGCGACCGCGCATGCGTTCTCCAGGTGAATGACTCGAAAGACTATGCGCCCCTGCCGATATGCGGCGCCAGTCTGGCGGATCAACATAAGGGGATTGTGCTCGGCGCGGGGGTTATCGGGACGGAACGACTGTTACCACACTGTGAGCGCTGCGCTCGGTTACGCGCGGGCCACGATCGTGGGCCTCGCTCTCAAATTCCATTCAAACTGCAGATGCGCGAGCTCGCCGGATCCAGCCCAGTCCGTGCAGACGTTCCGCGGTGTTCGTGTCCGTAGTCCGTAGTCCGTGGTCCGTTGTCCGTATTGTGTTTGCCTACCCGTGGTTCGTGATCCGTCGTTCGTGATCAGAATCCCCTTCCCAGCGATAGTGATAATTCCTGAAAGGGATGGATGACGGAACGGCTCGGCGCTCAGGCTACGATTGCGTCATGCAAGACTTCCACAAGCTTCGCGCCTGGAGCGAGGCGAGCAATCTCGCGATCAAGATCAGGCGGCTCACCAGCCGGTTTCCGAAGTCAGACTATGGGACACTGCGGAATCAGATGATCCGGGCTGCGGAGTCGATCGCCGACAACATCGCCGAAGGCTGCGGCGCGGCGACAGCCGCTGAGTTCGCGCGTTACCTCGACATGGCCATCAAGTCGTCATCCGAGCTCGAGAGCCAGATCGACCGATGCCGCGATTATGGACTCACGCGCGATCGCGAGCATCAGGACCTCGCGATCCAGGTCTGTGACGTGCGGAAAATGACGTGGGGCCTTCGAAAGAAGGTGCTTGCCAGCCCGCAGCGCCCGCGGCACGGACAACGATCAACGGAAAACGGACTACGGGTAGGAGAACACAAAACAAACAACGGATGACCGATGACGCGCGGCTTCCCTTCACTCCACACGCAACGCCCGCACCGGATCCGTCGCCGCCGCCCGCCGTGCCGGCAGGTAGGTCGCCGCCGCGGCCACCGCCGTGAGGATCGCGGCCACGCCGACGAAGGTGAAGGCGTCGAGTGGGCTCACGCCGAACAGAAACGACGTCAGGAGCCGAGTGGCGCCCAAGGCGAGCACGAGCCCGATTGCCAAGCCGATTGCCACCGGCCGCATCCCCTCACCGACCACTAGTCGCAACACGTTGCGGCGGCTGGCGCCCAACGCCAGCCGCACGCCGATCTCGCGCGTGCGCTGGCCCACCGAGTAGGCCACGATGCCGTACAGCCCGACGGCAGCCAGGAGCAAGCCGACGCAACCCAACACGGCCGTGACCATCGCGGCCACCCGTTGCGGCAGTAGCACGCCGCTCGTCGACGCGCTCAACGTCGTCACTGTCGGCGCGGGAAGGAGCGGGTCGATCTCACGCACTGCAGCGCGGATCGCCGGCGCGAGGCGCGTCGGAGCGCCGCTGGTGCGCACGAGGAGCTCGGCGTGGTAGCCGAGTCTCTTCTCCTGTCCAATCGCGAAGTAGACGAACGGTTGCAGCTCCTCGCCAAGCGACGAATACTTCGCGTCCTGTGCGACGCCAACGACCGTGATCACCTCGTTGTCCCGATGGAACGTTCGCCCGACCGCGTCGGCCGACCAGAAGCGGCGGGCGAAGGCCTGATTGATCACCGCGACACGCGGCGCACGCTCGTCATCGGAGGCCGAGAACCCACGACCTTCCAGGATCGGCATCCTCACCACCTCGAAGTAGCCGGCGTCCACTTCCACGGAGCTCACTCGCGTTCCGCCCTGGCTCGGTTGAGTCACCGCCGAACCGTCGATTCGCAATTCGGCCGTCTGGATGCGCCTGCTCAGCGGGAGATCGCGCGCGTACGAGACCGCAACCACGCCGGGCGTCTGCGCCAACCTGTCTTTCAACGCTCGATAAAAGAGGCGCCCCTTCGCGTCGTCGTAACCGTACGTCCCCACGTCGAAGCCGGCGACCGCTACGTTCGATGTGTCGAAGCCGAGAGCGACGCTACGACCCCGGTCGAGCGCACGGAGGAACAGCCCCGCCGTGATCAGGAGCAGAAGCGAAAACGCCATCTGGCCGGCGATGAACGCGCTCTGCGCGGTGGAGCGCCGCGAGCCTGCGCCGGCCGAGTCGTTGCGCAGGCGGGCGTTGATGTCGACACGCGCCGACTGAAGCGCCGGCGCGAGGCCGAAGACGACGCCCGTGACGAGCGACACGACGAGCGTGAAGGCGAGCACGCGCGCGTCCGGCGAAAGGTCGAGCGCCACGGGCAGGCCAACTGGCAGCGGAAGGAGTGCGAGCAGGCGCGTCGCGTTCATCGCTACCAGCACGCCTCCCGCGGCGCCGAGGATGTACAGCAGCAAGCTCTCGGTGAGCAGGAGTTGCACGAGGCGGCCACGCGTCGCGCCCAACGCAAGGCGCACCGCCGTGTCACGCCGACGGGCGACGGCACGCGCCAGTACCATCGCCGCGACGTTGAGGCTGGCGATGAGAAGGACGAGCCCCGAGGCGCCGAGCAGGAGCGCCAGGAACCCGAGCACCTTGCCTTGCATGTCGGAGGGGAGGCCCGAGAGCGACGCGACGCGCACGGCCGTGTACCGCCGATGCTCGGCCGGCTCGCTCCCGTCCGCGACGAACTGCGCCGTGAGCCGCGAGAGCTCGCGCTGGACCGCGACCCTGCTGGCGTCATTCTCGCCCCGGATCCGCGTGAAGAGCTGGAGCCACGTTGGGCGGGGGTTCGTCAGGTCATCGCGCCGCCCCAGCTGCGGCTGCATCGCCAGTGGCACCCACGCGTCCGTGCGCAGGAGAGCGAAGACCCCGCCAAACCTGGGCGGCGCGACGCCGATCAGCGTGAATGCGTTTCCGTTGAGCCTCACGGTGCGCCCGATCACTCCAGAGTCACCGGCGAGCTGTGTCGTCCAGAACCCATGCGAGATCACGACGACGGGGCGCGCGCCAGGCACGCTGTCTTCGTCCGCCGCGAAGAAGCGTCCGAGCGCCGGTCTCGCGCCCAGCACGCTGAAGTAGTTCCCCGAGACCATCGTGCCCTGGGACGCAACGCCTTCGTTCCCGGTGCTGATCGTGAGCGGCAGCATCGCCCAGGCGGCAACGTCCGCTGCCGTGCGTGTGCCGGCGCCGTCGCGGAGGTACCGGTAGTACGGGTACGACGCCCAGTCCGAGCCGACGCCAGAACCAGTGCCGCCAGCCAGCGTCCGGTGCACTTCGACGAGCTCGCCGACGTTCGACACGCCCGGGAGTGGACGAAAGGCGATCGCGTTCGCCGCACTGAAGATCGTCGTCACGGCGCCGGTTCCGAGCGTGATGACGAACACCGCGATGATGGTGAAGGCAGGGTTCTTTCGAAGCATCCGGACGGCGAATCGGAAGTCGCTCAGGATGGTCTGCAGCATGGGGTCTGATCTCTTCGCGAAAGGAGAATGTGGGGCTGCGGCTACGACTCGACGCGAAACGGCCGTGAGGCGTTCGACAGACGCGCCGCCGACGAGAGCGGGAACAGTGGAGAGCCAAAGCCGCGCGACGCCCCTCCACCCCGCACGCCGCCGCGCCGCCTTCCACTGATCGCGAAAGAGCTCGCGCATGTCGTCGCCGAATCGGTCGCGGAACTGCCTCGGGTAGAGTCGAATGGTGAACGCATAGGCGCGCTCGGATAGCGACGGGGCCGCGCGGCGCGCCGTCATGTCGTCCTCCATCGCTGCACCAGCGCCCGGGCGACGGGTGAGGAGACGAGTGCGCGGAGCCGCTCCAGCTCTGCGGCAGCCACGCGCGCACCCAACGACGTCAGGCGGTAGTACCGGCGTCGTTCATCGTCGAGGTCCGGCGCGGGGCGCTTCTCGGACTCATCGACCAACCCGTCCGCCATCAGGCGACGAAGGACGCGGTACAGGTTCCCCGGTTCCAGCGTCACCACACCATCGGTCCGGTCGGAGAGCTCGCGCGCGAGTGCATATCCATGACGTTCGCCGTCGACGAGCGCGAGCAGCAGGACCAAGTCAGGTGGGCGCAACGGCAGGAACGACCGCGGGTCGCGAGGCATCGATGTGCTCCAGGGATATGATCAAAGTGATCATACGCGCCCGCTGAGCCACTGGTTTCGGTGGCCCTTCCTCCGAATCTCGGTGCGCGTGCGACTTCACGTCGGACGTGCTGAAGCGGTCAGCCGCTCAGCGTGTCTTCGGCCTGGCCCCCGCCACCGCCCGCAGCGCCGTGACGAACCGCTCACGCACCGGCGAGCGCTCGGCGCGCTTCCATACCGCCGACAGGGACATCTGCACGGCGAGATCCCGCATGGGCCGGTATACCACGCCGCGCTGCTGGAACTCCGTGATCGACCGAGGCACGAAGCCGAGCCCCACACCCGCGCTGACCAGGCTGGCGAGCGTGTGCCACCCGTTCGCCTCCTGCACGATGCGGGGACTGAAGCCCGCGGTGCGGCAGCTCGAGATGATGTCGTCGTACATCGCCGGCTCGACGCGGCGCGGGAAGAGCACGAACGACTCGTCGGCGAGGCTCGCCAGCGTGAAGCGCGAGCGGCCGCCCAGGCGGTGACTCTTCGGCACCGCGAGCACGACGGGCTCCGTGTAGATCTTCTCCACGCGCAGCCACCGGTCGGCGTCGAGCGGGGCGCTGTGCAGGATGCCGAGATCGATGCGGCCGTCCTGGAACGCCTCCGCCTGGTGAAGCTGGTCGAGCTCGCAGAGTGACAGCCCGATGCTCGGCATGTGCGCGCGGAAGAAGCTCAGCACATCGGGCAGGATGCCGGAGTGCGTGGCGGCCTCTACGAAGCCGACGCGCAGCCGCCCGGTCTCACCGCGCGCGGCTCGTTGCGCGGAGCGCTGCGCGCGTTCTGCCTGCGTGAGCGTGAGCCGCGCTTCGTGCAGGAAGGCGCTCCCCGCGGGTGTGAGCTCCACGCCGCGCGGCACGCGCTCGAACAAGGGCACGCCGATCTCTCGCTCCAGATCGCGGATCTGCCGGCTCAGAGGCGGCTGGGCGATGTGCAGCCTCTCGGCGGCGCGCCCGAAGTTCAGCTCCTCGGCCACGGCGATGAAGTATCGCAGATGTCGGAGCTCCATCTATGTGCGCTTCCGTGGCGCGCGTTTGCGAATGCGCGGCGCCGGCGGGGAAGGGGGCGCCGTGGCCGCTTCCTGATCCGATGGCACCGCGCCGAACTGCGTGACGACGTACGCGCCCACGAGGTTGGCGTGCTTCAGCAACGCCTCGTCGGGCGTGCCGTTGAGAAGACCGGCGAGCAGCACGGCGAGAAACGCGTCGCCCGCGCCGACGGTGTCGCGCACCTCCACCGGAAACCCCGGGTGCTCGGTGAACGCTCCATCGTGCAGCAGGGCCGCGCCGTCGCCGCCGCGCGTCACGCAGACAACCGAGCACTCGAACGTCTCGGCCACCGCGGTCATCGTCTCCTGCAGTGTGCCGCGAAGGCCCGTCCACTTGGCGATCTGCGCGAGCTCGTGTTCGGAGAGCTTCACGACGTCGGCGCGCCGTAGCGAGCGCCTCACGAGCTCCTCGTCCTCGAACGGCGGCCGTAGGTTGACGTCGAACACCATGAGGGCAGAAGCGTCCCACAACCGCTGGATCGTTCGCCGCGACCTCTCGTCGCGCTGCGCGAGCGTCCCGAACACGATCGCGCGCGCTTTCCCCGCTCGGCTGAGCAGGCCTTCGCTCGTCTCGATCGCGTCCCAGGCCGACGGGGCGAGGATGTCGTAGCCGGGATTCCCCGCGTCGTCCACCTGCACGCGCACGAAGCCGGTCGGTAGTGCCGTGTCCACCTGAATCAGGTCGACGCCCACGCCGTAGCGCGCGGCGCGGCGGAGCACTTCGTCGCCGAGCCGGTCGGCGCCGACGCGGCTCACCATCGACACCGGCACTCCGGCGGCGCGCAGGTGGCAGGCGACGTTGAACGGCGCTCCGCCGAGGAAGAGTCCCCCGGGAAGAGCGTCCCACAACACCTCGCCGACGCACAGCACCTCCGCCTCCGCCTTCGCCATTCGCTCCTGTCCTCCGTGTCGGTGTCGAGTCGCACGATAGCACGCCGAGGGCCCGCGGCGCGATGGCGGCGCACGATACCCCATGGGTATCGACGCTGACAAAGGATGTCTTGGAACGCCGTTTCAGCGCCAGGTAACTCTCGGTCAACGACAGAATCGGTAGCGAAGTCCGATCCCGGACGACACACCTCAGGACAAACGGAGAGACACCATGACCAGCCTACGTCAGCGCCTCGCGCCTTCGGCCATCGCCGTCATCGGCATGACGCTCACCGCCTGCGCCGGAGTGCCGGTGAGCACGGAGCTCCGCCCGCTCCCCGCAGCGCTGCGCTCCACATCCGGCGTGGGTATCACCGCGGACTTCACGCCCGCTGTTCCGTCGGTCCGTCGCGGCGAATTCGCACCCGCCGAAGCGAAGATGTACTCGAGCCTGGAGGAGATGCTCAATGGACGAATCGCCGGCCTGGAACTTCTCCGGCGCAACGACGGAACCTTCTCGGTTCGCGTTCGCGGCGGCCGATCCTTCTCCGCCGACGCCGAGCCGCTGATCGTCGTGGATGGGATGCACTATGGAAACACGGCCGCCTCGGACGTCCTCTCGACGCTGTCGCCGCAGGACGTGAAGCGCGTGGATGTGCTCAAGGACGCGGGCGCGACCGCACAATACGGCAGCCGCGGCTCCAACGGCGTCGTCCTGATCACGACGCGACGGAGGGGCTAGTCCCTTCCCGAGCGCTGGCGCCCCAGTGCGCCAGCGCTCGAACGATGGCGGGCCTCGCCGGCTCTGGAGCGAGAGGCTATTCTCGTCGGGATGCCCCAGACGAACAGCTCCGCTTCGTGGACCGTGGAACATGCCGGCGACCTCCGCATCGTGCGGACCCGCACGATGCGCGGGCCGAGCGTCGTCAACCTCGCGCCGGTGATCGTCGCCGAGCTGCGAGCGGGTGCGCTGGCTTCGAGAACGCCCACCGATTCGCCCGAGCTCGTCGCGCGTCTGCTCGGCGCCTTGCCACTGCTCGGCGCCGCCGCGTCGGGTGAGTTGCCGCTCTCGTGGGGCGACGCCCTGCTGCAGGTCACCATCGAGCTACAGCGGCTGGCCGGCGCGCCGGACGCATTCGGGCGCGTGCTGGTGGATGATCCGGCGAACGATCGCTGGTCCATCGCGGTGGGCTTCGACGAGGACGCGCTCACCTCGGAGGCACTGCGCGCCGCCGCGCGCATCCTGCGTGATTGCCTGCGCGGCGATGATCCCGAGATCGCCGGCACCATCACCGACCTGACGCAGCGCCACGAGCGCGCGCGGCCTGGTCCCACGAGCCGCGCGATGATCGAGGCGGCACGGCGCAGAGGCATCCCGGTGCGCCGCAATCCCGACGACGGCATCGTGCAACTCGGGCTGGGCGCGGCGCAGCGCCGGATCAAGGCGACGATGACCGATGCCACGAGCGTCATCGCCAGGTCGATCACGACCGATTCGAAGTGGCTCAGGACCGTGTTGGAGCGCGTCGGGCTCGACACGCCGGCCGCCGAGAGCGCCGCCGCCGAAGGAAACGAGTACCGCGTCGTGGTCGTGAACCGCCGGGTCGTCGCGTGTGCCGAGCGAGTGCGAGGTGAGGGAGGCATTCAGTGGAACGACCGCACCGACGACATGCATCCCACCAACCGCGTGCTGTGCGAGCTCGCCGTGGGCGCGGTAGGCCTCGACGTCGCCGGTCTCGATGTGCGCTCGCCAGACATCGCCATCCCGTTCCGGCAGAACGGCGCAGTGGTAACTGGCGTCGACGCGTCGCCCGGATTGCGGAAGCACATGCATCCGGACGTCGGCGTCGCGCGCGACGTGCCGGGCGCGATCCTCGACATGTTGTATCCGCCGGGCGCGCCCACGACGATCCCGGTGATTGCCGTGACCGGTACGAACGGCAAGACCACGACGACGCGGCTCATCGCGCACCTGTTCCGCGAGACCGGGCTGGCGGTGGGCTTCACCACGACGGACGGCGTCTACTTCCAGGAGCATCAGCTGCTCGAGGGCGATCTCACCGGGCCATTCGCGGCGAGCATCGTGCTCTCGCATCCGGAGGTGCAGGTGGCGGTCCTCGAGACGGCGCGCGGCGGCATCCTCCGCGCCGGACTCGGATTCGACGCGTGCGACGTCGGCGTGGTGCTCAACGTCACGGCGGATCATCTCGGCCTCGGCGGCATCGACACTGTGGAGCAGCTCGCCGACGTGAAAGCGGTGATCGCCGCCGTGGTGAAGCCCTCGGGCCATACCGTGCTCAATGCGGACGATCCGTTCTCGTACGCGATGCGCGAGCGCACGCCCGGCAAGGTGGTGCTGTTCACGACGCGGCCACCGGCCGAGAGCCCGCACGTGAAGGAGCATCTGGAGCTCGGCGGCATCGTGGCGCGCGTCGAGCTCGACGAGCACGAGGAGGAGCAGCTCGTCATCCGCGACGGCGAGCAGCGCCTCGTGATCGCGTCCGTGAGCGAGGTGCCGCTCACGTTCGGCGGAGCGGCGCGCTTCCAGATCGGGAACATCCTCGCCGCATCGGCGGCGGCGTACGCGCAGGGGATGCCGGCCGAGCTGATCTCGCGCGGCGTCCTCGGCTTCGTACCGTCGGTGGCACGGACGCCGGGCCGGCTCAACATCATCGAGACGGCGCTCGGCCGCGTCATCGTCGACTACGCGCACAACGCGGCGGCCATTGCGGGATTGCTCGATTTCGTCACGCGAATGCCGGCGGAACATCGGATGGCCATCCTCAGCGTACCGGGCGACCGGCGAGACGAGGACATGCGCGAGATCGGCGGGCTCGCGGCGCGGATGGACTATGTGATCTTCAAGGAGCACGAGCGCTACCGGCGAGGACGCGAGCCCGGCCAGGCGGCACGGATGCTCGCTGACGGATTGCTCGCCACGGGCTTTCCGCCGGAGCGCGTGGCCCACTTCGACGACGAGCGGGACGCGGTGGCCCACGCGATCGGCATCATGCGCCCGGGTGGCGTGGTCGCGATCATGGCCGACGACGGATCGGCCGTGCTCGAGCAGCTGCGGCCGTATCTCGCTTCGGAGGAGTGAGGATTCCCGGTGCCGCCCGAGACTCGTGCTGCGGTGCGAGCTCGTTCTCGATTGGGCGTGTGATTCTACAAAGTCGGCGTCACCGCTGCTCGGGACGACACCGGGAAGCCTGCAATTTCCTGCTATAGCACCGCCCGAAGCCGTGTCTGCAGATGCTCGCGGTATGTGCGCGACAGCTTCAGCTGCGTGCCGTCCTTGAGGATCACGACGTAGTCGCCGGCGAACCACGGCTGAAGCTCCCGGATGCGATCGAGGTTGACGATCGTGCTCCGGTGGATGCGCGAGAACTGGTCGGGGTCGAGGATCGCTTCGACCGCGCCGAGGGTCTCGCGAATGAGATGGCTGGCCGAGCCGGCGTGCACGCGCACGTAGTTGCCGTCCGCCTTCACCCAGTCCACCTCCGACGTCTTGATGAACGTGACGCGGCCGTCCGACTTCACGGTGAGCCGGTCGGCATGGCGCGGCGCGGCGGGCGGGATCGTCTCCATTCCCGCGAGCGACGGCTCCAGCGCCAGCACCTGAGCGAGCAACGCCGCCAGCCGGTCGCCCCGTCGCGAGGACATCGACTGCTCGATATGGTGGCGCGCGCGCGTGAACGCGGAGTGCAGGCGCTCGGCCGTCACGGGCTTGAGGAGATAGTCGAGCGCGTGCACCTCGAACGCGCGCACCGCGAACTCGTCGTACGCCGTCACGAAGATCACGGTGGGCATGCGGTCCGCACCGCGCGTCGCGACGACTTGCAGTCCATCCAGGTCGGGCATCTGCACATCGAGGATGGCCAGATCGACCGCATGCGCCTCGAGCGCTTCCAGCGCCTCGACGCCACCGTTGCACTCGGCGACGATGTGCACGTCGGGCTCGGCGCGGAGGAACCGGACGAGCCGGCGCCGCGCGATCGCCTCGTCGTCGGCGAGAAGGACGCGGAGTGTCATCGCGGGGTATCCTCGCTCATCCGGCCTGCCCCGTGGAGGAGTTGAACGCGCTCGCGATGACGGGCGGGGAGACGCGGAAGACGATCTCGCGCGTGCGGCCCGGACCTGCGGGCTCGACGTCCACGCGCACGGGTGCGTCACCCGCGGCGAGCGCGCGGCCGAGGATGTTGTCGATCACCGCGTTCCCCACGCCCGGAGGCATGCTCGCCTTCAACGCCTCGCCGTCGATGCTGACGTGCACCAGAGTCTGCGCTCCCGTCAGCTCGTGATGCACGTCGAGGAAGCGCTCGAGCAGCAGCAGCTCGTCGAGCACCGTGTGCGCGCCCTGACCCGCCGTCTGCAGCACGGCACGCAGCAGATCGGCGAGCCGCTCCACGACCTGCTCCGTGCGCATCGAGTCGATCAGGGCGAGCGCGGCGGCGGCGTTGAGGGCGTGCAGCAGGAAAGGCGTGTGGAGCGCGATCGCGCTGGCGTCCACGCGCGCGCGCGCGATCGCCGCCTCCGTGTGCGCGGCGCACACGCCCCGCGCCTCGTACCACGCGGAGAAGTCTCGCGCGTGCGACCAGGCGAGCAGGGCGAAGTAGATGCAGAAGTCGAGCGTGAAGGGATTGACGTTGACGCGGAGGAAGAGCGGGCGATCCGCGACGCCCACCGAGAAGCAGACCCACAGATGCACCACGGCGACCACGAACGCCGCCACGACGTGAAACGCGATGGCGCTCTGCATCCGGCCACGGCGGATCCGCACCGTGCGGGCCAGCCAGAGCACGATCGGCGACAGGCCCGCCCAGATGATCGAGGACACGAGGTCGATGATGCCGAGGTTCCACGGAACGTTCTCCTTCCCGGCGACCCGGTCCATCACATACGACTGAGCCATCCAATACACCGCCGCGAACGCCCAGCCGGCGAGGATCAACCCCCAGGTGCGCGTCGAGAGCTGCGGCGGGCTGGTCGTGTCGGCATCGGTGGGCGTGTCGGCATAGTCGAACGGCGCGTGCGGCTGGTCGGAGAGCGGGACGGTCGCCACGAATGCCTCGTACGACTGATCGAGCGTCGCGCGATCGGATGTCCGCGCCGCGACCGGCTCGCGCACGCTTGGCGCATGCTGCGGCGCGGAGCGAAATGGAAGATCGAGCTCGGCGATCGTCGTATCGTCGCTCTCGAGCCGAAGCGCGAAGCGGTGATCGTGGCCGTAGAGCTGCACCAGCCGCTCCGTCGTGTTGCGAAGTCCGATGCCGTGCCCAGACCGCGACGGCAGCGCCTGCGGGCCCGCCCCGACGTTGAACCGCGCGCCGTCGTCCTCGACGCGCAGGATGAGCCGGTCGCCGAATCGGCGCGCCACGATCATCACCGTACCGCGCTCCCCTCGTCCGGCGCGGCCGTGCCGGATGGCATTCTCGATCAGCGGCTGCAGCAGCATCGGCGGCACGTGCGCGCCGAACGTGTCGGGCTCCACGTCGAGGCCGATGTCCAGCGAGTCGCTGAAGCGCAGGCGCTGAATCTGAAGGAACGGCTCCAGCGTCACCAGCTCTTCGCGGAGCGTCACCTCCGGATCGTCGGCGTGCGCGATGGCCGAGTGCAGCAGACGCGCGAGGTTGAGCAGCGTGCGCCGCGCCACCACCGGCGACTCGCGCGCGAGCTCCGCCACCGTGTTGAGGGCGTTGAACAGAAAGTGCGGCTGGAGCTGCCGCTGCAGGAACTGCAGCCGCGCTTCGGCGAGCTGCGTGAGGAGCATGAGCGAGCGCGTGCGGCTCGCGGTGTACTCGCGGTACCGGTCGAGCGCCGTACCGATCACGGCGAGCATCGCGTACGTGATCAGATGGTAGTCGAGCAACCCGATGAATGGGACGAGGAAGCTCACCTGCTCGCCGGGGAGCAACAGCCGCATCGTGACCTGCCGGGTGCCCCCCGCGCCGAGCGCGGCGATGCACGCCGCGGCGAGGTGCACGGCGAGCGCGCGCAGGAGCCCGACATGGTCGGGGCGGAATCGGGCCGCCAACGCGAACACGACCGGCGTGGCGAGCGTCCAGTACAGACCGATCGACAGCGTGAGCGCAGCGGTGCTGCTCCACGTCCAGGTCATGCCGCGCGCGGGTGCGAACTGAAGTAGCGCGATCCGCACCAGGCAGTAGACCATCCACGCCCCGGCGATCGCGACCCATTGGGTCCCGCTCGCGATGCGTACCCTCGCGTCGCTCGTGTCGGAGACGATCGGTCTCGACGTCTCTGAGCTCATCGGTCGCGGAGGCGAGGTCGAGGGGTGTGCACGACTATAAAGAAGTGTCCGATTGTGGCGAATGCCAGAGCGCATGGGTCGACGGGCGCTCAGCGCGTGACGAGCCGCGAGAATTGCGGGACGAACCGAATCGTCAAGCGGACTTCGGCGGCCGTCCGCGTCGAACGACGCGGGTGCCGAGCTTCTGTGCGAGCCGGTCGGCGGCGCGGAGCTTCTCGACGGACGGTGGCGACACCATCTCCCACGGTCCCGGAGTGCCGTCGATCACGGGCGATGGACCATCGGCGACGTTCGGCGACAGACCCTCCGCCTCGCGCCAGACGATCCACAGATGCTTGAGGAACAGCTTCACCGTGAGCCGCATCGCGGCGAGCACGCGGCGCTTGGCCGGCCAGTCGGGGTGGCGGCATGAGTACCGCTGATATGCGTCTTTGTAGTAAGCCTTGTACGGACCACCCTGGCGCGAGAACGACGTGCCGACGAGAAAGCAGATCGTCTTCGCCGACGCGTCGTAGCGCCGAGCGTCGAGACGGCGCGGCTTCGGCTCGGCCATGCGTCGCCGCGACGAACCGATCATCGGCGCGAATCGCCCCGCGCATTGCCGGCGCTCGGCACCCACCAGATGCCGGCCCGGTGGCGCTCCGCGCGTGGCGGCAACGGTACGCGCGCCGCACGTCGCGCACCGATACTCCACCGCCTGCACGGTGGCGAGGCCGCAGTACGACCAGAACGCCGACGGAGAGCGTGCCAGCTCGATGCGCAGCCGGCCGAGCAGGCGTGCGGCGAGCCGCGGGCCGACGCCGCGGATCTGCATGAGCCAGGGCCACGCCGGATGTTGGGTGACCGCTTCCTCGAGCAGCTGGCTCAGCTCCCGTTCCTCGGCCCACGCATGCTGATACAGCATGCCGAGGAAGGGGACCGGCCCGAGCGTCTGCTCCCGTTCGATCGAGGACAGAAGAGAATCGGCGTCGATGTCTCCCTGTGGGACGTCCCAACTCAGATCGCGCGCCTGCGCGATCGCACGGATCCGCTCACCGCGCCGAACGCGCTCGCTCTGCGCCAGCTCGAACGTGCGAGCCAGCCAACTGAGCGTGTGCGCCGTCGCGGGCATCGGCGAAGCGGGGCGCCGTGCCGCCGCGCCGACTGTCGATCTGGTCATGAGCGTCCCGTCCGGTGTAGCCAGTCGCGCGTCATGCGCGACGAGCCACGATATTGCGAAGGGCGTGGTCAGCGAAGCAGTTCGTGACGAGCGGCGACCGGCGCTGACGACACGCGCTGGCCGCGTGACGAAGCGGAGCGCGCGGCTGCGCCCTCGGGCCGCCGAAGGGCCAACGGCCAGCGGCGACAACGACCATTACCGACGTGCCTCGACTCTCGATGTCCCGATCACCAATCCGCCGGCTCGCGTCGCTCGCGTGGAGAGAGAGCCGCCTCGCGCGACGGCGCCTGCTTCTCTCGATGTCGTCGATCATGCTCGGCGTGGCCGCCCTCGTCGCGATCGACTCGCTCGCCGAGAACGCCACGAGCGCGGTGCGCGAACAGGCGCGGAGCCTCGTCGGGGGCGACGTGGCGATCGGCTCGCGCGATTCGTTCCCCACGCCCGCGTGGCAGCTGCTCGACTCGCTCGCCATGCGCGGCTCGACGGTGGCGTATCAGACCAGCTTCGTCTCGATGGCGCGCGCCCTCGCCACCGGCGAGCTGCGGCTCGTGCAGACCCGCGCCGTCACGAGGAGCTATCCCTTCTTCGGCGCGGTCACCACGCTGCCAGAATCGGCATGGGCCACGCTTCAACGCGGCCGGAACGCCGTCGTCGACCCCGCGGTGCTCGAGGGCCTCCGCATCCGCGTTGGCGACTCACTCGCGCTCGGCGAGCAACGCTTCGCCGTGGTCGGCACGATCCGCAGTGTGGCGACCGACGTGGCGATCACGACGACGCTCGGTCCGCGCGTCTTCATCCCGGAGCGCTTCCTGTCCGCGACACGCCTCCTCGGCTTCGGGAGCCGGTCGCAGCGCGACGCCGTGATCCGCCTCTCGCCCACCATGGACGAAGATCGCTTCGCCGAGCTGTTCGCCCCGCGCTTCCGGCAGTTCGGACTGCGCGTGCGGACCGCGGAGCAGAACGCCGACAACGTCACCGAGCGCATCGGACAGCTGCGCAACTTCCTCGCGCTCGTGGGCTTGATCGCGCTCTTGCTCGGCGGGATCGGGGTGGCGAGCGGAGTCCGTGCCTTCGTGCTCCGCAAGATCGACACAGTCGCCGTGCTTCGTTGTCTTGGCGGGACGAGCGCGCAGGTGCTCGCCATCTACGTCGCGCAGGCGATGGTGCTCGGGCTGGCCGGCGCGATGATCGGCGCGCTCGGCGGAGTGGCGCTGCAGTTCGCCGCGGGCGTCGCGGTCGAGGGATATCTCCCTGTCGGAATGAAGATGCGTCTCGAGCCGCGACCAGTGATGATGGGCATCGCCATCGGCATGTGGGTGGCGCTCGTGTGCGCGCTCGAGCCGCTGCTCGCGCTGCGCCGCGTGTCGCCGCTGCAGGCGCTGCGCCGCGAGGAGGACGCGGTCGCTCTCGGCAGCGCGCCGGACTGGGCGTCGCGGCTCGTGCGTATCGCCACCCTCGGCAGTCTGTTTCTCGTCACCGTCACGCGTGCGCGACGCTGGCAGGAGGGGCTGGGATTCGCGATCACCATCGTCATCGTGATCGGGACACTGTGGCTCGCGGCTACCCTGCTTGCCGCCGGCGCGCGCCGGTTCGCGCGCCCCAGCTGGCCGTTCCCGCTTCGCCACGGCATCGCCAGCCTGCACCGGCCCGGAAACCAGACGCGATCCGTGATCGTCGCGCTCGGCTTCGGGGTGTTCCTCATCGGCACACTCTATCAAACGCAGTCCAGCCTCCTCACGGCGACGAACGAGAGCCTCAAGCAGTTGAATGCGAACGTCGTCTTCTTCGACATCCAGAGCGACCAGGCCTCGGGAGTGGACTCCATCATCACCGGCGGGCGCGCAGCGATCCTCAGCCGGATCCCGATCCTCACGGTGCGCATCGGTGCGATCAACCGGCGCCCGCTCGCCGCGATCCTCGCCGAGATCGATGGACGTCCGGCGACGCCGGCCAGTGCCGTGTCGCCGCCGGCCGAGCGCGGTCGACGAGGCGTTCGCTCGCGCTCCCTCGCTCGGGAGTGGCGCGCGACCTACAGCGACACGCTCGCCGCGAACGAGCGGATCGTCGCCGGTCGATGGTTTGGTGGCGCGCGCGCGGGAGAGGGCGAGGTCTCGCTCGACAGCGGCGCCGCGACGCGGCTGCGGGTCAAGCTCGGAGACGAGATCGAATGGCAGCTGCAGGGGGTGCCCATCGCGACGCGGGTGACGAGCCTTCGCTCTGTGGACCGCACCCAGCTTCAGCCGGCGTTCCAGGTCGTTTTCCCGTCGACGCTCGTGCGGCGCGCGCCGATGCAGTTCGTCGTGCTTGCCAGTGCCGAACCGAGCGCGGTGCCGTCGTTGCAGCGCTCGGTGGTCGGGCGGTTCCCCAATATCTCCACCGTGGATCTGAGCCTCGTGGAGGCGACCATCGCCGGAGTGCTGACGAAGATCCGCGCGGCGATCCGCGGGCTCACGCTCGTGTGCATCGCGCTGGCCATCCCCGTGATGTTCAGCGCCGTCTCCGCCACGCGCCGCGAGCGGCTCCGCGAGGGAGTGCTGCTCAAGGTGCTCGGCGCGACGCGGCGGCAGGTGGGCCGCATGCTGGTCACCGAGTACGTCGTCATCGGAATGCTCGGAAGCCTCGCCGGCATACTGCTGTCGACGATCGCCGCGGGGGCGTTGACGCGGTTCGTCTTCGGAGTGCCGTTCGTGCCCGTGCCCGCGGCGACGATCGGCATCGGCGCAGTGATGATCGGGGTCGTGGTGACGATCGGCGTCGCGACGGCGCGCGAGGTGTTCGGCTCGACGCCAATGGCGGCGCTACGGGAGTGAGTGCGGCGCGGCGCGAACGGCGACCGCGACGGGAAATGGACCAACCGCGGCCTGCCGCTCCCGCAAATCCAAAAGGTGCGGTAAGATTGCGCCATGGGGAATCCAGACGATCGTCACGTCGACCTCTTCGAGCGGGTCACGGCCCTCGCCGCCGAGACCGCTGAGCTACGCGAGCGGGAAAGCGTCGAGCTGAACACGCTCGCCCTCGCCCTCGCCGACTTCGCGCGCGAGCATACGCTCGGCGAGAAGCCGCCGACCGCAGCGCTCAGCCTGCGAGCGCGGATGCAGGCGCGTTTCCAGCTCGGCGGGATGCCCAGCCATATCGGGGACGGGCTCTATCTGTCGGCGGACGGTCGGTTGCTCGCGGCGGAGCTTCGCGAGCCCGGCGCGACGCGGCGCAACGTTCTCGTCACCGTCGTGGCGATGCTGATCGCCGGTCTGGTGCTCAACGGCGGCGCGGCGGTGCTGACGGTCATCGCCATCGCGGTGGGGATGCTGGCGAGCACGCTGTGGAAGGGAGTCGGCGGCACCGCGCACGGGTTCCGAGCGCTCTCCCCCGATGAAGAGCACACGGCCCTCGTGGTGTTGCGCCGCACGCTCGATCGCCTCGAACGCGACGTGCACGACGATCGCGGTCGCCTCAGGAATTGATCCGCAGTGGACGCACCGCGTGGCGTCAGCATGGACGCATCGCGATGCGTCAGAACAGCAGGGGAACGGATTTCAACGAAGCTGAGCGGATTCGAACGGATACGGCTCCGGCGGGGAGACCACCACTTCTCTGGAGAGATCTCGTTCGGCCTGCCCACCGATTCTTTTCAAGCTGCGGCGCACAGCCTCGGCCCCGCAACCCCAGAGCAATTGGCCGTTGTCGTTGCAGTTCTCCGCGACCCCCGCGCCTCCGCGAGAAACACACAGCGCCTTGGTGTTGCTCCCGGGGGCGCGGGGAGCGCCGGGAAGCGCTCAATCGCGAGCCTACCTGCTGCGGCCCCTGACCCCGCTCGGTTGGCAGTGGTCGTATCCATTGCAATCCGTTGCACCCGTGTCATCCGTTCCCCTGCCGTTGGGACGCCACGAGAAAAACCGGCTCGACTTCGTTGATTAGAGCCTAGTTCGCCGCGAAGCAGTACAGCAGGCCCGCGCCGCCGGTGCTGACGAGGTTCTGCTGCCCGCATCCGCGCGATGCATGCGCCGCGTTCCACGAGGTGCTGCCGCCGCCGGTGCGGTCGTGGTGGCCGACCATCGCGCTGCCCGTGGCTGCGTTGCTCGTCCAGTTGCCGCACGTCGTGTCGAGCGTACCGGGCAGCGCACGGCCCTCGTGATCCGAGCCCGTGAGAATGTCGTGGATGTTCGGCGTATCGCCGACGCCGTGCACCGTCTGTCCGTTCTCCGTGATCGCGTTCAGCTTGTTGATCTGGTTGCGGTCACGGATGATGTCGCCGTGCAGGTCCGGGACGCTCGCCGCGATCATCGCACCCTTCGCGTTGTGCCAGGGGCCCGCACCGATCCGCTCGCGCGCGTGGATCGGCTTGCCGTCGGCGGCGACACCGCTGAGGTAGGCTCGCCACTGCCGTGTGGCGTCGGTGGCCGCGCCCGATGCGGCGGCGAGTTGCGCGCAATGCGCATCGGCGCCGACGAGCCCGCCCAGGTTCGCTCCGTCGCCCTTTCCGACGCTCGAGATGAAGAACGACATCGGCGCGGCGGGGCGCGGCGCCGGCGCGGGGTTCTGCGCGACCGCGACGCTGGAGAGGATCGACGCGGCGAACAGCCCGCCGGTGACGCGAGACGAGACACGCATGTGAGCTTTCTCCTATGACTGGTCGTGGCGGGGAGCGAGGACGGGCGAGAACCTATCGCGCGCCCGCGACGGCAGCAATCAGGCTCGGGCGGCGATCCCCTCGCGCACCAACGGCGCGACCTCGGTGCCGAGCAGCTCGATGGCGCGCATCACCGTCGCGTGCGGCATTCCCATCAGATAGATGAGATACCGCGTGTTCCGGAAGATGTCGTACTGAAAGAGGATCTTCGCCGCCACCAGCTTCGGATCGCCGACCAGCAGCGCGCCGCGCGGCGAGCGCAGCATGTCGTACTGCTCCCGCGTCGGCGCCGGCCACCCGCGCTCTCGGCCGAGCTTCCGCATCGCCGCGTCGTGGCCGGGATAGTACTCCTCAGCCGCACGCTCCGCACTCTCCGCGACGTGGCCGTGTCCGTTGATGCTCAGCGGCAGCGCGAGCGGGTCGATGCCGGCGCGCCGCGCACCTTCCCGATACGTGTCGACGAGCGGCGCGAACCGTTCGGGCGCGCCCCCGATGATCGCGAGTGCCATGGGCAATCCGAGCGCCCCGGTGCGCGCCGCGGACGCGGGCGTCCCGCCCACGGCGATCCAGATCGGCAGTGGATGCTGGAGGGGCCGAGGCATGACGAGCTGGTTCCGGAGTGGCGCCCGATGCCGGCCGGACCAGGTGACGGGACCGTCTTCCCGGATCGCGAGCAGCAGTTCGAGCTTGTCGGCGAACAGCGTGTCGTAGTCCTCGAGATCGTAGCCGAACAGCGGGAACGACTCGATGAACGAGCCACGCCCCGCCATGATCTCCGCGCGTCCCCCGGAGAGCAGGTCGAGCGTGGCGAAATCCTGGAACACGCGCACCGGGTCGTCGGAGCTGAGCACCGTCACCGCGCTGGTGAGTCTGATGCGCGAGGTGCGCGCCGCGATGGCGCCGAGCACGACGGCGGGCGAGGAGACGATGAAGTCGGGCCGGTGATGCTCGCCAACGCCGAAGACGTCGAGCCCGACCTGCTCGGCGAGCACCGCCTCGTCGATGAGCTCGAGCAGGCGTCGATGAGGCGTCGTGGCCGCGGTGCCATCGGCGTCGGGGGTCGACTCGGCGAACGTGTAGAGTCCCAGTTCCATGCGTCGGTGTGCGAGGAGGCGATGTTCGCGAAGTAACTCCGCATGACGGTGCTATGGTTCCGGTGCGATCACGTGAGCGAGGCAGGTCGCGGGGTGCGGCGAGGGGGACCGAGAAAGGGGGACGTGTCTCCGACCTCGACGGTATTGAGGCGAGAGCGAACAAATGCTAGAAGTCGAGCAGATGTGCACTTAGTCCATTCACTGGATTTACTTTCTCGCAACTTCTTGACAAGGCCAACCCGCGCCCGTAGTAAGGGAGAGCTTGAGCCGAAGTCCACCGCGTGATCGACTCGGGCGATGAGCTGTGTTCGTGAGCCTACCTGTCTCCCGCCTTGGGGAAAGCGTCGATGATTCCTTCGTTGGCCCGTGTTCGTGTGTGGGCCGTGGTCGTCCGTCGCTCCGACGCCTCGCGCGGGGTCACGTCGGCATTTCCCAGCCTCCTTCGACGCCGAGTTCGACCAATTGATTCTCAAGTGTGACGATTCCGGTAGCAGTCGGAGTCTTCATGCGGATCTCGATAGTCTCGTCGCGACGCGAAGCCCCGCCCTGATGCCTGATTACGCGTGCGCGAAGCTCGATAGGAAGTCTCCCGGTCACAGCACGATGATGGCGACGACGACCAACCGCCTCGAGCAGCAGCTCGTGCGTGGACACGGCCGCACCGGGATGGCCAGGCACGAACGGGATGCATTTGTTGAGTCGAACGCCGAAGTACCCCCCAATAGTTGACTCGAAGGCCGAAGTACCCTCCGACGGTTGAGTCGCAGGCCGAAGTACCCTCCAAAAAATCAAGCAGCACTCGTCGGGCGGTGCCCGGCGCGCTCTCACAGAAGTTGATCGGCGGGGCTCACAACGCCCGCGACATTCAGTGCAGCCGTAAAACGCACCTGATCGACCCGCAGGGCTGAATTCCATGCACCGACCCCGAGGACACGAACGCATGAGCGCAACTGGGAGTATGACTATGGAGAAGATGCTGTCGCGGTGCCATTCGATCGCGAACGTCCGCATTCACGGCTTTCGCACGGCGGCCATGGGGCTGCTGCTCGCGTTGGTCCTGAGCGGAACCGCGTGGGCGCAGTCGGTCGTCACCGGAACGGTGACCACGGCGGGCGGCGGCCCGCTGCAAGGCGTTACCGTACGCGTGCAGGGAACGGAGGTCCGGTCGCTCACCAACGCGAACGGGCGCTACTCGATCACGGCGCCGTCCACCGGCACGCTGGTCTTCACGCGCGTCGGCCAGAAGCCGGGCCAGTCGGGGATCAACGGCCGTTCGGTCGTCGACGTCACGATGGAAGCGGTCGCCTACCTGGAAGAGGTGGTCGTCACCGCCTACACCGAGCAGCGTCGCGCCGACATCACGGGCGCCGTCGCCTCGATCAACATCGAGAGCGCCAGCCGCCAGAGCGGCGCGAGCGTGCTCCAGAAGCTCGACGTCGTGCCGGGCATCACGGTCGCCGCTGCCGGGTCGCCCGGTGGTCGCAGCACCGTGCGTATCCGCGGCATCAGCTCGTTCCAGAACAACGATCCGCTCTACGTGATCGACGGCGTGCCGGTGCAGGATTCCTACATCAACTGGCTGAACCCGAACGACATCACGTCCATCCAGGTCCTCAAGGATGCCTCGGCGTCGTCGATCTACGGATCGCGCGCCAGCAACGGCGTCATCGTCATCGAGACCACGAAGAAGGGTGCCGCCGGCCCGCCGCGAATGACGTTCACGGCGCGCACCGGCCTCACCACCCCGACGCGCGGCTACGACGATTTCCTGATCGGCAGCTCGCTGGATTACTACAAGATCATCAAGGCCAGCTACGAGAACGCCGGCTTGAAGCCGCCGACGAACATCTACGGCGATCCGGCCAACCCGTCCGTTCCGGCGTACACCTACTGCGCGACCTCCCCGGTCGTGACGTGCACGCTCGATTCGTTCGGCCGTGCGGCCAACGTGGACGTCAGCAAGTACTCCTATCCGAACTCGCTCATCCAGCCCGGCAGCGACGGGACCAACTGGTGGAAGTCCGTGTTCGGCCAGGGCAAGCTCGGCGACTACAACCTGAACATCTCGGGCAGCGGCGAGGACAACAACTACGGTGTGTCCTTCAACTACTTCGATCAGGACGGCACGGCGGCGTACAACCGCTTCCGTCGCGGCACCTCGCGCGTCAACTCGTCCTTCACCCGCTCCAAGTTGAGCTTTGGCGAGAACATCGCGATCTCGGCCGAGCGCAGCATGGGCGGCATTCCGGACGATAACGGCGGCGAGGGTGGCATCATCGGAAAGAACATCCTGTCGCAGCCGGTCGTCCCGATCTACGACGTGGCGGGCAACTTCGCGTCGGGCAAGGGCGTGACGCTGGGCAACAACACGAACCCGCTCAAGGTCGCGTACGAGGCTCGCAACAACATCAACAGCCAGAACCGCGTGTTCGGCAACGTGTTCGGCGGCCTGGCGATCATGCCGACGCTGAACCTCCGCACGTCGTTCGGCTTCACGGGCACGCAGGGCGGGCAGACCAACTACAACGCCATCACGCCCGAGAACTCGGAGCCCAACTTCACCAACTCGATCAACGACAACTCGCAGCGGTCCACGAGCTGGACGTTGAGCAACACGCTCCGCTACGCCAAGCAGGTGTCGTCGCACAGCCTCAACGTGCTCGTCGGGCAGGAGGCCAACGCGAACAACAATCGCAACCTCAACACCGGCATCTCCGGTCTGCTCTCGACGAACACCGATTCGCGATACGTGCAGGACGCGCTGGGCGACGCGGCCACGAAGACGGTGAGCTCCAACGGCGGCCGCAGCGCACTGCTGTCGTACTTCGGAAAGGCCGACTACAACTTCGACGACAAGTACGTCGCGAGCTTCACGGTCCGTCGCGACGGCTCGTCGCGCCTGAGCGAGACCAACCGGTGGGGAACCTTCCCGGCCTTCGGACTCGGCTGGCGCGTCACGAAGGAGCCGTTCCTGGCCAACAACAAGATCCTGTCGGACGCCATGCTGCGCTTCGGATGGGGCGTCACCGGCAACCAGTCGATCAGCGCCGGACGCATCCAGAACGGGTTCGGCGGGGGCAGCGAGGACACGTACTACGACATCACAGGCTCGAACTCGAAGGTGCAGGCCGGCTATCGACAGACGTCGCTCGGCAACAACACCCTCAAGTGGGAGGAGAACAGGCAGACCAACGTCGGCGCTGATCTCCAGCTGTTCGAGAACAAGCTCAACGTGGTGATCGACCTGTACCAGCGCAGCACGAACAACCTGCTGTACGATCCGCGCCTTCCCGGCACGGCCGGCGTCGCCGCGCCGCCGATCGTCAACATCGGCGCCGTGCGCAACCGCGGCATCGATCTCTCGATCGGACATCAGGGCGTGTCGTGGAACGCCACGCTCCAGGGAAGCAAGTACAAGAACGAGATCGTCCGCATCGACGGCAGCCAGACCTCCTTCACCACCAACGCCTTCTGCGGCCGCTACGGCTGCGCAAACATCAACAAGGTCGGCTCGCCGATCGCCGCGTTCTACGGCTTCCAGTCGCTGGGCCTGTTCAAGGACGCGGCCGACGTTGCGGCCTCGCCGACGCAGGACGGCGCCAAGCCGGGCCGGCTCAAGTGGAAGGACATCAACGGCGACGGAAAGATCACGACCTCCGACGACCGCACGATCATCGGCAGCCCACACCCGGATTACACCGGCAGCCTGGACCTCGGCCTCCGCCGCGGCAACTGGGACCTGACCGGCACGGTGTTCGGCTCGTTCGGCAACGACATCTTCGATCGCCAGAAGGAGTTCTACGTCTTCCGCAACTTCTCGACGAACGTCCGCGCCGATCTGCTGACGGATTCGTGGACGCCGGAGAACACGAGCGCCAAGTATCCGCGGCTCGACAACAACGACAACAGCAGCCACGCCATCAGCAGCTTCTACGTCGAGGACGGCTCCTACGTCCGGATGCGTAACCTGCAGCTCGGCTACAACCTGCCCCAGTCGTTCGCGAAGTGGAGCTCCACCTCACGCATCTACGTACAGGCGGAGAACCTCTTCACCATCACCGGCTACAGCGGGCTCGATCCGTCGCTTCCCGCGTTGAGCGTGAACGGAGCGGCCGGCGACATCCGCGATCAGTTCCGCGGCATCGACCAGGGCTCGTATCCGAGCAGCAAGACGTTCAGCATCGGCATCGTGACTTCGTTCTAATATGACACTCTCCAATAAGAGGGCGGCGATGAAAAAGGTATCGAGGCAGCCATTGCTCCTCGGCACGGCGGTGATTCTTGGAATGAGCACGCTGTACGGGTGCAAGGACTTCCTCGCGGAAGCCGCCGCTCCACAGGGCACGTTGAACGAAGCGACTCTCTCCAACAAGGCGGGAGTCGAGGGAACGCTGATCGCTGCGTACCGCCAGCTGGACTACACCAACGGTGTGGGCGGTTCGCAGGGCTCGGCGGCCAGCAACTGGGTCTGGGGAAGCGTCACGAGCGACGATGCCTACAAGGGATCGGAGTCGAGCGACGCGACCGGCATCAACGACGTCGAGGCGTACCACTGGGGTACGGCCGACGCCGAAGGCTGGTACAACGACAAGTGGCGGGCCATGTACGAGGGCGTCGTCAGATCCAACGCGACCCTGCGCCTGCTCAAGTCCGTCGCGAAGGACCAGCCGACGCTGTACACGGCTACCGAAGTGGCCCAGATCACGGCAGAGGCCGTCTTCCTGCGCGCGCACTACCACTTCGAGACGTGGCGGATGTGGGGCAACATCCCCTACTTCCGCGAGGACGATCTGGATCCTCGCAAGCCGAACGCCGCGTCGGCTGCCGTTCTCGCCGAGATCCTCAAGGATCTCGACGCGGCCATCGCCGGCCTTCCCGCCACGCCACGCAACGGAAATGTCGGCCGCGCGACGAGCTGGACGGCCAAGGCGTACAAGGGGCAGGTGCTGATGTATGCGAAGCAGTTCCCCGCGGCGCTGACGCTGCTGCGCGAAGTCCGGGCGAGCGGCGTGTACGCGCTCGAGCCGAGCTACGATCGCGTGTGGTCTGGCTTCCAGGAGTTCGCGAACGGCAAGGAGACCATCCTCGCCTATCAGGCCTCGGCGAACGACGGCGCGCCCAGCGGCAACAACGCCAACTACGGCGAGCGTCTGAACTTCCCGCACTCCGGCAGCCCGTTCGGCTGCTGCGGCTTCCACCAGCCGACGCAGAACCTGGTCAACTACTTCGCAACCGACGCAGCCGGCCTTCCGATCGCCCTGTCCAACGCGGCGACCTGGAATGCCAGCAACGCGACGCTCAACGCGGCGGCAAGCGCGGCGGCCACGCTCGATCCGCGGATCGACTGGACCGTCGGCCGCGACAACGTGCCCTTCAAGGACTGGGGTGTCCACAAGCCGGACTGGATCCGGTCCCTGTCATTCGGCGGCCCCTATAGCGCCAAGAAGAACATTCACGAGAAGTCGAGCGGTGCGCAGAGCAGCGTGGGTTGGGTCAACACGCAGCTGAACTCCGTCAACATCCACATCCTGCGCTACGGCGACGTCCTGCTCCAGCTTGCCGAGGCCGAAGTCGAGGCTGGAGTGCTGGAGAACGCGAGAACGATCGTCAACGAGATCCGGGCGCGCGCGGCCGTCAAGGCGCAGGGTCTCGGCACCGACAAGGCCAGCATCGCGGTACCGATCAACGATCCGTCCATCACGTGGGCGAAGTATCTCGTCAGCCCGTACCCCGCCGCGAGCTTCGCCACGAAGGCGTCGGCAACTGATGCCGTTCGCGCCGAACGCCGGCTCGAGCTGGCGTTGGAGGGCAAGCGCTTCTTCGACCTCCGTCGCTGGGGCATCGCTGAGACGGTTCTCAACGGCTACATCAACGGAGTCGCCGGGGGCGCCGAAAAGGCGCGTCGCCAGCAGCTCACCGGTGCGGAGCCGTTCGCGGCTCGCCACGCACTGTTCCCGATCCCGTCGGCTCAGATCAACACCAGCAAGACCACGGACGGCTCGGGCGGACTCACGCAGAACCCCGGCTGGTAAGCTCTCCCGCTGGTCAGCTGGTCACGCTGTACGAACGACGATCACGGCACTGGTGCAATCGCACCCGTGCCGTGATCTCGTTCATGCCCGCTCCGAACAGCAACGGCAACGGCGAGTACACCGGGAGTCTCGGTACTCGGATACTCGGATTGGCATTCTGGCCATCCCGATTCGGACGACTGGCGCGCGCCGTCAGCGCGGCCGAATGCTGTACATCTGAAGCGAATCACCGGTGTTCGCGATGAGCACCGCCCTGCCCGACGGCGTGCCGATCAGCGCCATGCCCGCGACGTTACGCGGTGCCAGGAACCCACTCGGCCGCGGCGACACCGGTGTGAAGTGTCCCTTGCCGTCGCCGCGCAGCCAGAGCCCGTTGCCCGCGTCCGCCTTCGGCGTGTTCGGCTCCGTGTCGAACAGGTTGCCGGCCACGAGGACATCGAGATTGCCGTCGCCGTCCACGTCGAAGGGCAGGATCGCCCTGATCGGCGAGATCTGCGCGAGCATGGGCAACGGTGACGACGTGAAGGCGCCGCCACCGACGTTGTGCAGGTAGACGCTCGCGAAGGTGTCGGCCTCGTAGTGCAGGGCCGATTTGAGCTTCTCCGTACCGAAGAGCTGCGTCACGGACGCATCGGCGAACGAGCCGTAGCTGGGAAACTTGAGCGCGAGCTGATAGATCTCGCGGCCCATCGGGACCATCCCGGCGAACGGGTACTCGATGCCGTCGATCCTCTGGACCAGCACCACGTCGGTGCCCTGGCCCTCGGAGAAATTGGACGCGTAGATTCCGAAGGTGCTGTCCTTCGACGTCGTGTAGGTGTGGTTCAGGCCAAGGTTGCCGACGATCAGGTCCTGCCGGCCGTCCTTGTCGAAATCTCCCGTGGCGAGGCTGGACCACCAGCCGCGCATCCGCGGCAGCTTCGTGGACGTGGTCACGTTGCGCAGCCGGCCGCCCTCGTTCCTATAGAACTGGATGGGCATCCACTCGCCGACGGTGACGAGATCGAGATGGCCGTCGCCGTCGAAGTCGATCCAGGCCGCGTCGGTGATCATGCCGGCGGCCTGCGCGAGCTCTGGAGCCACTTGTGCCGTCACGTCGGTGAATCGGCCCCCCTCGTTGCGAAGGATGTAGCTCCTCGTGGGGTACGGGTACTGTCGCGGGACGAGCCGTCCGCCCACGAAGAGGTCCGGCTTGCCGTCACCTGTAAAGTCGCCAGCGCGAACGGTGGCGGTGCTGGTGAGCATGGGTGGCAGCGCCTGCGAGTCACGCACGAACCGGCCACCACCACGGTTGAGGTAGAGCCGATCCCGAAGGAGCGGTGATCCCACGCTGGTCTGATAGCCGCCGCTCGCGACGAAGAGATCCGGCCTTCCGTCGCCGTTCGCGTCGAAGAAGAGCGCGCCCCAGTCCTCGAACGTCTTGTCGCCTTCCCAGGGCTGACCCTGCGAGAACGCGACGAAGCCACCGGACCTCCGCTGGGTGAAAAGCTGGCCGGGAACGCCTGCACCTCCACCGACGAACACGTCCGTCAGGCTGTCGCCGTTCACGTCGCCGACGGCGAGGGGCGGGCCGTGCCGCGAGAGCATGTAGGGCAGGAGCGACTGGATGTTGTAGTCCGCCGTGTTCGCCGTCACGTGCTTGTACGCCAGCGCTCGCTCCGCACCCAATGGCTCGAACCATCGCTCGGCGGTCGGCGCATCGGGGACGATGCCCGACTGCGTTCGCGCGACCGCATTCGACTGCTTCACGGTCACGACGCGGTCGGCTTCGAGGCCCGTCAGCACCTGCGAGCGCCCGTCCGGCCAGATCACCTCGAGGGTGTCCGCGCGAGTGAGACGTCCGAGCCCGAACTGGAGCCGGTCCTCGACAGTGGACATGTAACCGCGGTACGGCGACTGGTAGAGGTACTGCCGCTTCCCGCCGGCCGAGAGGATCAGCGTGGCGCCGATCCCGCGGCGGTTGGGCGCGGCGCCGTCGAGCGCCACGCGAAGCGAGTGATGGGCGTCGTCGCTGGGCTGGACGTTCTGATAGATGGATGCGGGCGCATCGATGTTGCTCACGACGAGATCGAGCTTGCCGTCGAGATTTAGATCGGCGTACGCGGCGCCGTAGGAAAAGCTCGGCTTGCCCAGTCCCCATGCCGCCGTTTTGTCCGTGAACGTGAGGTCGCCCGCATTGCGGAAGAGGTAGTTGGGCTCCTCATAGGTTGGCAGGGCCTTGAGGTTGCTCAGCCCCGCACGGTGCATGGCGTTGGCGAGGCCGGGCTTCCGCGCCGCCTGCGTGGTGGTCATGTAGTCCAGATCGTTGACCGCCTTGGGGTAGCCGTTGCCGATGAAGATGTCCTTGAGCCCGTCGTTGTCGAAGTCGGCGAACAGCGCGGCCCAGCTCCAATCAGTATGCGAGACGCCGGCGATGCGGCTGATCTGGCTGAAGGCGATGCCTCCCTTCGCGTCGACGCCGCTGCTCAGTTGAAGCGCGTTGACCGAGTAATCGTCGCGGAAGCCCCGGCTGCGCGACTCGAGCTGCGCGTTGTGGGTGATGTAGCCAGTGGTCCGTTTGCGTCGGCCAAGCGCGCGCGGCATCATGTCCACCTGGAGGATGTCGGGCCAGCCGTCGTCGTTGAAGTCGGCGATGTCCACGCCCATGCCGGCGAAGCTCGTGTGCTTGAGCCACTGGCCGGCCTTGTTGGTGAACGTCCCGTTTCCGTTGTTCACGTAGAGGACGTCGTTGGTCACGACGTCGTTGGAGACGTAGATGTCGGGCCTGCCATCCTCGTTGACGTCCGCCACGGCGACACCGAGCCCGTAGCCGGCGCTGCGCAGGATGCCCGCGTCCGTGGATACATTGGTGAATGTCCCCTGACAGCTGTTTCTGTACAGCTGGTTGTAGCTGTCGGGGGTTCTTCCTTCGATGCCGATGGGGGTGCTCGCGACGTCGCCGCGCGTGAAGTCGCTCGGTGCGTTGTTGAGGAGGAACATGTCGAGGCAGCCGTCGCCGTCGTAGTCCAGGAAGGCGGCGTGCGTGCCGAAGCCGCGGTCGGCGAGCCCGTACTGCGCCGCGGACTCGGTGAACGTCTTGTTGCGGTTGTTGATGAACAACAGATTCGCCCGCTGCTCCGGCTTCGACCACTCGGGTCCGGACACGGAGACGTAGATGTCCAGATAGCCGTCGCTGTTGATGTCCACCATCGACACGCCGGTGGCCCATCGGTTCGTGGTCACGCCCGCCTGGGTCGTGATGTCGTCGAACCGCATCTGCCCCTTGTTCAGGTACAGCCGGCTCGAGACCATGTTGCCGGCGAAGAAGATGTCGGGGAGCCCATCGTTGTCGACGTCGCCTACGGCCACGCCCGCGCCGTTGTAGACGTAGACGTCGGTCTGCACGTTGAGGGAATCGCTCGTCGTGATCGTGTTCGCGAAGGTGACGCCGGTCTGGTCCGCGCCGAGGAGCTTGAACAGCGGACGCTCGCCGCCTCGTCCGCATCCGGCGGCAAGCAGAAGCGGGAGCAGCAGTGCGGCGCGTCCCGCTCTCGGCACGGGTGCCTGCAGCGTGCGTACCTGCTGCGTACGTGCGAACCAGGTCATCGTGTGAGGGATCTGCGGGAGGAGAGCGAGGAAGCGCACGATCGGTCGTCCGGCCAGACATCGTCAACGATTTCGGCTGACTCTTTCCAGTCCTCGGCGACACGGAAAAATAGCAGCCGTACCACAGGGAGGTATTCGTTCGCATGAACCGACAGTTGCCCATCTCGCGCGTCATCAACCTGATTCCGGCCGAGTCCCAACGGCTCTGGTCAGTGGACGAGCACGAAGCACGACGCCGGCTGCTTTCTGGCGACACGGAGGCGGTGCTGGAGCTGGACGGATCGTTCGCCCTCGTCGCCCAGGATGGTGAGCGCGTGCTGCTGGCGCGCAGCCTCGACCGGCCGATGCGGTACTTCCTCGCCAAGGCGACGGATGGTCCCGTCCTGATGGTGGCCGAGCGGATCGACGAGATCGCGGCCGAGCTGGCGCGGCATGGGTGGTCTGCCCAGTTCCATCCGAGCTACACGCGCATGGTCCCCGCCCATCACGTCACGACACTGCGGCTGGTCGGCTGTCCGGATCCCAACCCCGTGCATCGGCGGTTCTTCGATCCGCCGCGAGCCACGCTCGGCACCGACCTCGACGTGATCGGGCGTCACTACATCGAAGCGGTCTGCGACGAGCTGCACCGGTGGCTCGCGGTGCAGGACGCCGAGGCGCCGATCGGCGTGCCCTTCTCCGGAGGCATCGACAGCGGCGCGATCCTCCTCTGCCTGAACAAGCTGCTGCTCGACGAAGGGCACTCCCCCGCGCGGCTCAAGGCGTTCACGCTCTCCATCGATGGAGCAGGGGAGGACGCGCGGCAGGCGCACGAGCTCCTCGGGCGCACGGGCCTCGAGATGCTCGGCGAGATCGTCGACGTGGACTCGAGCGCGCTCGATCCGCTGCGCGCCGTGGCGGTGATCGAGGACTACAAGCCGCTCGACGTCGAGTGTGCGGCGGTGAACCTCACGCTGCTCGCCGGCATTCGCGAGCGCTATCCGGATTGGCGTCTGCTGGTGGACGGCGACGGCGGCGACGAGAACCTCAAGGACTATCCAATCGAAGAGAACAGCGAGCTCACGATCCGAAGCGTCGTCAACAATCGCATGCTGTATCAGGAGGGCTGGGGGGTCGAGTCCATCAAGCACTCGCTCACCTACTCGGGCGGCTTCAGCCGCGGGTGCGTCCGCGGCCATGCCTGCGCGCGCGAGTACGGCTTCGAGGGGTTCAGTCCCTATCTGCGCCCGCGGGTGATCGCGGTCGCCGAAGCGGTGCCGTTCGCGGCGCTGACGGACGGTTCCCACGAGCGGCTGTACGCACTCAAGGGAGAGATCGTCTCACGCGGCGTGCGCGCGGTGCTCGGGCTCGACATGCCCGTGTTCCCCAAGCGACGGTTCCAGCACGGCTCTGTCGCCGCGGAGGAGGTGTCGCGCCTCTTCCCGCGAAACGAGTCGCGTTACCGGAGCCACTTCCAGAGCCTGCACGCCGCGGTCGGGTGAGCGCGTCAATCGCCGATCGACGCATCAGGACCCTCCGGGCGGCGAAAGCGCAGGTCGACCCATACGAGGCGCACGGTTCGGTGCTCGAGGACGAACGCCGACCGGGCGGGAAGATCGAGCGCGCGCTCACCGTGTTTCTCGCCGGCGCCGAGTGTCCATTCACCTGCTCGTTCTGCGACCTGTGGCAGTGGACGATCGACGGGCCGACGCCAGCGGGCGCGCTGACGCGGCAGCTCGAGCGCGTGCTCCAGACGCACGACGGGCAGTCCGTGGACAGGCTCAAGCTGTACAACGCGAGCAACTTCTTCGACGAGCATGCGGTGCCGGCGGAGGACCTTCCAACGATCGCGGCGCGAGCGAACGCGTTCACCGGCGTCACGGTGGAGTCGCACACGAATACGATCGGCACGCGCACGCTCGCCTTCGCGCGCCGGCTCACTGCGCGACTCGAGGTGGCCGTGGGACTCGAGACCGTCCATCCCGGCGCGATCGCACAGCTCAACAAGCGCCTCGACCTGGCGCGCTTCGATCGCGCGGCGCGCTTCCTCGGTGACAACGGCATCGACCTCCGGGTGTTCGTGCTGCTTGGCGCACCCTATGTGGAGGCGAGTGAGTCGGTGGCGTGGACGGTTCGCACCGTCGAGCGCGCGGTGGAGCGCGGCGCGAGCGTGGTGTCGATCATCCCCGTGCGTGGCGGGAACGGCGAGATGGAGCGGCTGCAGGCGCTCGGTCACTTCTCGCCGCCCACGCTGGCGCAGCTGGAGGCCGCGCTCGAGCGAAGCCTGCAGTTTGCGCCGGCGGTCGTCACGGCCGACCTGTGGGACGTCGATCGATTGGCGGCCTGCGAGCCGTGTCGCTCCGATCGCGTCGAGCGGCTTGGACGACTGAACGCGACGGGGCGATTCGAGCTGCCGATCGAGTGTTCCGCGTGCGGCGCGGCGTGACGCAGTCGTGCGAGGTGGCGATCGTCGGCAGCGGATTCGCCGGTTCGCTCCTGGCGCGCGTGCTCGCGGTGCTGGGCTATGACGTCGTACTGCTCGATCGGGGCACGCATCCACGCTTCGCGATCGGCGAGTCCACGACTCCGCTCGCCAACCTGTCGCTCGAGCGGCTCGGAGCTCGATACGGGCTTGCAGACTGCTATCACCTCGCGACGCACGGTCGCTGGGCGGAGCATCATCCCGAGCTCCGCGGCGGATTGAAGCGCGGGTTCACGTACTACCGGCATCATCCCGGCGAGGAGTTCGCCGAGCGTGGATTGGAGTCGGAGCGGCTGCTCGTGGCGGCGAGTCCGAACGACGCCCTCTCCGACACGCACTGGCTGCGCGCCGACGTCGATCACCACTTCGTGCGAGAGGCCGTCGCGGCAGGCGTGGACTATCGCGATCGGGTCGAGGTGACGCGAGCGGAGTTCCGCGCGGACGCTGTGCATCTCGCCGGCAGCCGGAATGGCGAGATGTTCGGGCTGCGCGCGGGCTTCGTCATCGACGCATCGGGGCCGGGCGGCTTCCTCGCGCATCAGCTCACGCTTCCTTCTGGTCTGGAGCGCACCGAGACGCGGGCGGGGATCGTCTACAGCCACTTCGATGGCGTGCGTCTGATGCACGACGTGATGCCAGGGCTGCCCGACGGCCCCTATCCCGACGACTGGGCGGCGGTGCACCACCTCATCGACGAGGGATGGATGTACTCGCTCCGCTTCGACGACGGGGTGACGAGCGCCGGCTTCCTCCTCACGCCGCGTGGCATGGCGTCGATGCGGGCCCACCAGAGTGACGCGGCGACGCTCTGGAACGCGCTGCTCTCACGATATCCGACCATCGAGCGCGCGTTCGCCGGCGCGACGCCGCTGATGCCCGTGGCGTTCCGGCCATTGATCCAGCATCGGCTCACGCGCGC
>JBDSDB010000141.1:0-5793 GCA_039920785.1 Gemmatimonadaceae bacterium | reverse complement strand
GCTCCCTATGGTAGTCGCTTGGAATTGCTTGTAGCGCGTTTAGCCGGTCGCTACTCTCTCACCGCCAGATGGAGGTCGCCATCAGCGCTGCGCGCTGCCTCCACTTTGCGTCGTCGACTCCCCGGATGAAGAGCCAGCCGGTCGTCAGGATCACTCCGACGATGGCGAACAACACGACGAACAGGAACGCCTTGGAGCCGAGTGGCGGCCAGAGGTAGGTCAACCAACCGGCGCCGCTGACCATCGATAGCACGCCGAGCAAGCGTGGCAGAAACTCCGACCGGTAGATCAGCCATCCCCGCAACACACCCTCGAACCCAAAGAAAACGAGGGCGATCGCTGCTCCCTGATTGTTGATCTTGATGAATACGAACGAGAGCGCGGCGAGTTGAGTCGGTTCGAAGGCTGAGAGATAGGCTGCGCCGCTGAGAAGGATGAGCGGCGCATAGTAGAACACCCGCGTGAACGTCTTGATTCCGGCACCGACCAGGCCCATGATGGCGCTGAGTCGGGCCACGCTCGGGTTGACCGGCTTGAGCAAGTCGTAGAACATCGCGGTCGCAGCGATCTGTGCCGCCATCTCGACCATGAAGATTGTAAAGGCCAGTCGGTACGTCGACTTGTTGGCGAGGATGTTCGCCGCCGTTTTTCCCGCGTCGTTGGGGACAATCAGGCCGTCGGCGATGAACGCCTGCGCGATGATGCCGCCAACGACGACGGACAAGTAGCATCCCGCGAGGATTCGGCCGCGCGCGCTCGGCGATGCTTCAGACAGTGGCGCGCGGGCCGCGGCAAGCGCGGCCGAATACGGAGGGGACATCGAGTGCCTCACTGTAGGAGTGGCATGATTACCGAGAAACGATAATAGACTTATCGTTGCACGGCAACCACTACATTGCAAAACGATAAGAAGTTCCATTCTTGGTCGTACCATGAGGTGGCGGGGCAGCGCCTAGCTTTTCTCGACGGCTTCCTTCCGGTCTCCTGCCATCTCCACGTGACACTTCTCTCGGCCTCCAACGTCGGCGTTTCCTTCGGCGCGACTGAACTCTTCAAGAGCATCAGCTTCACCGTTGCCGCGGGCGAGCGGTGGGGCATCATCGGGCGAAACGGCGCCGGAAAGACGTCGATCTTCAAGGTCATCACTGGAGATCTTCAACCCACCGTGGGGAGCGTCGCGCGCAAACCGGGACTTCGGCACGCGCTGCTCGACCAACACCGCGCCTTCGATGCGCGACCACGGTCTGGGAGGCGGGTGCGGCGACGTGGCGCGAGGTCATGGTGCTCGAGCAGCGCATTGCCGAACAGGCGATGAAGCTCGGCGAACTTGGGGAACAGGTCACACACGACTTCCTCGAACGCTTCGGGCACGACCAAGAGCGCTTCGCCGACCTCGGCGGCTACATCTATCACGCCCGCGTCGACGCGGTGCTCCAGGGCCTCGGCTTCGACGCGGAGGAGTCGAAGACGCGGCTCATGTCGTCGCTCTCGGGCGGCGAGCGGGGGCGCGTCGGCCTGGCGGCGCAGCTCATCGCGCCCGCCGACCTGCTGCTGCTCGACGAACCCACCGATCACCTCGACCTCGACACCACCACATGGCTAGAGGACTGGCTGAAGGAGGCCGACGAGACGGTGATCGTCGTGTCGCACGATCGCGCTTTCCTCGACGCCATCTGCACGAACATCCTGCACATGGAGGCGCGCACGAGCGAGACGTACAAGGGGAACTACAGCCAGTTCGTCGGCCCCAGCGGCGCGGGCAAGTCGTCATTCATCTCCACACTACTCGGCGATCGCGCACCCGCGCGTGGCGCAGCGCGAATCGGCGGCTCGATCACGCCGGCGTGGTTTCGCCAGGACCTTGCCGACCTACCGCTCCGCCTGTCGATATTCGACGCGATCCAGGAGCTGCGGGCGCTCTGGAACCGCGGCCAGGTGCAGAACCATCTCGGCGCCTTCGGCTTTGGTGGAGAGGAGGTCTTCCGCGAGATCGGTACGCTCAGTGGTGGCGAGCGCGCGCGGATGGCGCTCGCGCGCATGACGCTGTCGCGCGCGAATCTGTTGGTGCTCGACGAGCCAACCAATCACCTCGACGTCGAGAACATCGAGGTGCTGGAGGACGCGCTCGATGAGTATGACGGCAGCGTGCTGCTGGTGAGCCACGACCGTGCGTTCCTGCGCGAGGTCGCGACGCGTGTGTGGTGGTTCGACGGTACGCGCTCGATCGACTTCGACGGCCCGTTCATCGAATGGGAGGCGGATCGCGCGCGGTGCACGGTCAAGGCTGCGGGTTGACGAAGGCGGCGAGCGGACTCGTAAACCACAAAGCAGCAGTAATACTGCGCTGAACGATCGGTGTGCGGGGGGTGTACCCCCGCGCTCATTTACAGAAAGTTCGTCGCGCAGTTTATTCGGCGTGACCTTGCACCATAACATTCCGATGCGTCGGTGGTGCAGCAGAAAAGACGAACGCGCCGAGGGACATGGCGGCTCGCGCGGGCGGAACGTTCGTAATCGTCATGCGTGGCCTTGCGGGTATTTCGCGCCCTTTCGCGTGGGCGCGGCGACGCCAGGATGTCGAAGGCGTGAACCAGGGCCCTTCACCTGTGCATGAATCTCCCGGATCTTCGCGGCGAGCACGCGATTCTCCTGCACTCGCTCACCGAGCGGCCGGCCGCGCCACGCATAGTACCCGGCCTTCGACACCTCGAGCACCCGGCACATCGTGGTGATGTGATAGATGCGCGCGTGGGCCTGGATGGACACGAATCTCATCGGGCATCCTTGGCGAAGACGGCCGTGGCTTTTCTTGGGATCTCGCGCTCCTCCAGGAGCCGCGCGTTCTCGCGCCGGAGCCGCCGATTCTCCTCCTCGAGGGAGGGTACGACGTCACTCGTCGCGTCCGCCTCGCCCGCCGCCCGCGCGCGGCGTCGCCACCCGCGCAACGTCTCGAGATGAATCCCCAGCTCCCGGGCGATCTGCGTCAGCGGCCTCGTGCCCGACTCCGCGAGGCGGACCGCCTCCCGACGAGACTCCTCGCTATACGCCTTCGGTCCTCGTTTCTTCATCATAAACCTCCTGCCTCGAATCTCGATCGAGGCGCCGGAGGTGTCCACTAAACCGGGGGAAGTTCACATGGGCATGCTCGCCTCTACTTTCCGACGGATGCGCGTACCGGGGCTTGCGCTCGTGCTCGGCCTCGCCTCGTTGTTGCTCACGCGCGACAATTCGCGCGCTGTCGCCCAGCCTGTGCAACAGTCCTCCGCGACACTGGCCGTCGCGAATGACAATCGTTCTGCTGCCGGCTCAAGGAGAAACGGGGTTCTGACCGTGGTCCTCGACGCTCGGCCCGCACGGTGGCTGCCCGATGCGGACGTCGACTCAACGCTGACCGTACAGGCCTTCGCCGAGCAAGGCGGAGCGCCGCGCATTCCCGGTCCGCTCATTCGCGCGGCACAAGGCACGGCCGTGCGTGTTACTGTGATGAACTCGACGGGCGAATCCACGCTCGTCCTGCACGGGCTTCCGGCTGGGGGCGACTCGGTCGTTGTCCCGGGCGGCCGGCAGAGGATCGTCGAGTTCGTCGCCGGCGCTCCGGGCACGTACCTCTATTGGGCGTCCACGACTGGACAAGAATTGGTCGACCGAACCGGCCGCGACGCGCAGCTCACCGGCGCATTGATCATCGACCCCGTCGGTGTGCCACCGGATACGTCGGAGCGTGTGTTCGTCATCACGATGATGGACGTGTACCCCGACCTCGCCAAACCCAAGGAACAGCAAACAGAAATTTTCGAACTCGCGATCAATGGAAAGTCGTGGCCGCATACCGAACGGCTCACGTATGCGGCAGACGACACCGTGCGCTGGCGATGGGTGAACGGGGGACAGCTGGACCATCCCATGCACCTGCACGGTTTCCATTTCCGCGTTTTAGCCCGCGGGAACGGGTCGGTCGACACGACGCTCGCCGCAGACGCCGTACCGCACGTGGTCACCGAGCGAGTGAACACCGGCGGGACATTTCGAATGGCGTTCGTGCCGACGCGAGAAGGACGATGGTTGTTCCATTGCCATTACGTCTCACACATCGTGCCGTTTCCCGCGCGCCCGGCAACCGCGCGCTCACACAGCGGACACGATGTTGAGGATCACGCCCGCCGGTCGATGTCCGGGCTCGTCATGAGCGTGGACGTTCGCGCCGCGCGCGGAGAACGCCGCCCGTCGTCCACGACTGGCGCTGCCGCGAAGCTCCGGCTCTTTGCGCAGGAAAAGCGCAGCGACAGTGGCAAGCTGCTCTGTCGCGGATTCGTGCTCGCTCGCCGCGGCGACCCGCGACGCGACTCGGTCGAGACTCCCGGCTCTCTCCTCGTGCTGACTGAAGGGCGTCCCGTACAGATTACGGTGATCAACCGACTGTCCGAGCCGACGGGTGTCCATTGGCACGGGATGGAGCTGGACGCCTACTACGATGGAGTTGCGGGCTGGAGCGGCGCGGGAACGAGACGAGCACCACTCGTGGCACCGGGCGACTCCTTCACGGTCGCGTTCAGTCCCCCGCGTGCCGGCACGTTCATGTATCACACCCACATGGAGGAAGAGGCTCAACTTCATTTTGGGTTGTTCGGTCCCATGATCGTGCTAAAACCGAGGGAGCGCTTCGACCCGGAGCAAGACCTCTTCTTCATGCTTGGTGAGGTCAGCACGCCTGGCCAGCCCCCTATGACGATCAACGGCATGCGTGACGTCGCTGCGCGTACGTTGCACGCCGGCACAACGTATCGTCTGCGGTTTCTGAGCATTCAGCGCGACAAAGCGCACGCCATCGTGTTGCGCACCGACTCGGTTACCCAGCGATGGACGCCGATTGCGAAGGACGGTGCGGATCTACCCCGCGCCCTGCAACGCGAACGTGCGTCCAGTGTCACGATCGCAGCGGGGGAGACATACGATTTCTTCTGGACGCCGAAACGAGTGATGGATGCCGAGATAACAGTCCGCCAACTCGGACAGAAGCGCTTGCTCACCGTCCCGCTCAGAGTACGTGAGGGTCGGTGACACGCCCGCACAACTGGAGGGACATCGCGCAGCTGTGGAACTACGACCGCTGGGAAAGCGTCAAGCCGCCCGCGAACATTCTCCCAGCACTGATGCGCGGAGCGACCATCGCGGCGCGGTCATGTTACGAGCGTTCAAGCAGACGGCTCGGCCCATCTGCGACTCCGGCCCGAAGTCATGCTCCGCGCCACGTTCTGCTATCCGGATAGCGGCGCGGATCCATCCGCCTTTGGAGTCGCCGCCCGGATGACCCTCGTGGCGCTGGCGGAGGCGGACCGACAGCACGCGCTTGACGTACATCGAGGCGCACGTGCACGGTCCCCTTCGACTCGCAGACGATGTCGAGGCGCTCGTGCTCGACCCGTGCTTCTACGGCACGGATGTCGAAGCGGTCGCGCGCACCTTGCCCTGCGCCCTCGAATGGCATTCCGGGTTCCGTGTTCACGTCGATGTCCGGGTGCGCACCAGTGCCTCGCGCACCGCCAACTCCGCGCGCACATGGCGCCGCTCCGCTGAGACGCGGTGCGCCACGCGGTAGGCGCCGAGGCGGAGCGCTTCGGCCAACGCGCGCGCATTGCGTGTGTCGGTCTTCACGCGACGCGCACGCATGGCATACATCGGCGCATAGTTGGGATCCGCCACGATCACCTCGTGCCCGAGCGACTCCAAGTGGCGAGCGACCCACTCGCTCGCGGTCGACGCCTCGAGCAGGATCCTCGCGTGGGCCCGCTCACC
>JBDSDB010000140.1:0-10109 GCA_039920785.1 Gemmatimonadaceae bacterium | reverse complement strand
CGATGGTACGCCACATCGACCGGAGCTCGCGCGCGTGGATATTATACGCTGCCTCGAACACGAGCCCCGGAAGAAAGACCGCAAAGAGGAGCTCTTTGGTGAGGTGGGGCGCCTCCACCAGGTTGAGTGCCCCGACGGCCAGGCCCACGGCCACGAGCGCGACGGTGTACGGCAGATGCGCGAGCCGCGCGACGATCGCCACGAACGACGCGATGGAGAAGAGAATGACGAACGTCGCTTCCATGGACAGGTGTTGAACGGGAGGGTCGGCATTGCGCGCGCGCGATGCGCCAATATAGCCCGTCGGCGCCTGCGCCGATGACGACGAGCCAGGACGCGCTGGCGCGCATGCTCGCACGCGCCCAGCATCGCATCGCCTTCGCCCTCGGCGTGGATGAGCATCATCGCACCCACACCGTCGCGATCATGCTCGCGAACAACGCCCGCCGCGCGCCAGGCTACTGGATCCAGCTCCTGCTGGCGACGGGCATCGCCACGCTCGGGCTCGTCCTGAACAGCACGGCGGTCGTCATCGGCGCGATGCTCGTGTCGCCGTTGATGGGCCCGATCGTCGAGCTCGGCATGGGGCTCGCCGTCGGCTCGGCGTTGCTCGTGATGCGCGCGGGCGTGCGGGTCGGGATGAGCGTCGCAGTCGCCGTGGGGTTCGCTGCGCTGCTCACGCTGGCGCTTCCGTTCCACGAGCTGACGGCGGAGATCAGCGCACGCGCGGCACCCACCGCCCTCGATCTGCTCGTTGCGGTGTTCTGCGCGCTCACGGCGTCGTACACCACAGTGCGTCCCGGAGCGGATTCCACGGCGGCGGCGGCGGGAACGGCGGTCGGCATCGCGCTCGTGCCGCCGCTCTGCGCCATTGGGTTCGGCCTTGGCACCGCCGCCCCCGAAATTGCGAGCGGGGCGGCGCTCCTGTTCACGGCCAACCTGTCGGCCATCCTCGGATTGTCCGTGGTCAGCTTTCTCCTGCTCGGCTTCCATCGCGTGGATGCGGCCGTGCTCGAGCACGACTTCCTCGACCGCGACGAGACGGGCAGCTATCGACTGGCGACGCGGCTGCACCTACGGCTCCGCGAGCTGTTCGGCACGCGGTACGGCATCGCGATGCGCGTCGTGATTCCCATCCTGTTTCTCGCCGCGGTCTATGCGCCGCTGCGCCGCGCGCTGGACGAGGTCACCTGGGAAGTGCGCGCCCGTGATGCGGTGCGACGCATCGTTCGCGAGGAGAGCCCGGGCGCGGTCCAGACGCAGATGACCCTGGAACGGCGAGCGCTCTCGCTTCGCCTGCTCATCGTCGGGACGACCGCGCGCGCCGTCTCGCTGGAGCGGGGATTGACCGCACGCCTCGGCGCGCTGATCGGCGGCACGCCCACCGTCACGGTCGTCGCCGTTCCGAACGCGCGCACCCTGCTCGCCGAGCAGTCGGCGGCGGCACGGGCGGCTGTTCCAGCGACGCCGGCGCCTCCCTCGGTCGACGAGCTCCGCGCGCGGGCCGCCGCCGTGTTGGCCGACGCGTGGCCCGCCGAGGCCGGACCGGTACTCGGCTGGGAGCTCTCCCTGCCCGCCCACGACAGTGCGCTGATGGTCGTGCGACATGCTGGCGCGCCCTTCGGCCCGGCCGGCGAGCGGTTGCTCGCACGCGCGCTCTCGGCGGGGCTTCGTTCGCCGGTCGCGCTCCGCGTGTCGTCGCTGCCCGGCGTCCCGTTCGTCTCCGCCTCGGGGCGCGAGCGCGCGTGGCTCGATACGGCGACGACCATGCTCACCGAGATCGTGCGAACCGATAGTGCGGTGGCCTGTGTGCGCGGACCCATCGCACGGGCCCGTCGCCGAACCGCGGCACAGCGCGCCATCTTGTCTGCACTTCGTCGTTCGGCCGGCTCCGACTCGGCTCGCGTCACCATCGACGACGGGGCCCACTGGGAGATTCGTGCTGCCGCCGGTACGTGCGCGCCCGCCGGTGCGGCGCGCGCGCCGGCGGGCGAATAGCTCTCGGTCAGTCGGTCGGGGCACGCTCCGCGGGCTTCGTCCGCCACCGGGCGGGCGGCACGATGCTAGGCACGGGTGGGTCGGCCACGTAGTGCGGCGAGGTAATCTGCACCCCGTACTCGTTGAACACGTCGGCGATGTGTCCATGCAGCGTCGAGAGCACCGCGATCCGGCGATGCGGCTCGACGAGCGGGACATTGAGTTGATACTCGACGTAGAAGTCGGAGAGCGCCGTCTGCAGCACGAACGACGCTGGTTCGTCCGCCAGCCCCGGGGTCCGGTCGGCCGCCGTGAGCAGCATTCCCTGCACCTGCCGCCACGGCGTGTCGTATCCGATCGTCACGGCCGTATGCAGCAGGATGCCGCCGTGACCCTCTGCATGGCGGCTGTAGTTCGTCACCTTCCCGCCCGCGACCACCGCGTTCGGGAGCGTCACTACTTCGCCCTTGCTCGTGAGCACCTTCGTCGAGAGCATGCCCAGTTCAGTCACGGTGCCCTCGGTGTCGCCGACGAGTACATAGTCGCCCGGCTTGAGCGCGCGCGAGTACATCAGCACGAGTCCGCTCATCGCCTGATTCATCACGCCGGACGAGCCGAGCGACAGAATGAGTCCGGCGAACACGCTGATGCCCTTGAACACATCGCTTCCGCTGCCGGGCAGGTACGGATAGGCGACGACGATGGCGAACAACCACAGCAGCGCGACGGCGATACGGCGCGTGGGATTCGCTGTCTCGGGGTGCACCCACGGCGCCTCCACCGTGCGCGCCTCCACAGCGTCGAAGAATCCGTGGACGATGCGAGCGAGCCAGCGCGTAACGGCGACGATCAGCACAACGGTGAACAGGCCCGGTACCGCGGTGAGCGCGCCGAGCGCGAGGGTCTTCACCGTAGTGCTCAGGTAGGTACCGAGCGCTTCGCCCCAGGGCCAGCTGTAGGCGAAGCGGGTGAGGACGAAGGTGAGCCAGAGATACGCGGCGATGAAGCCGACGACCCAGGCGACGAGACTCATTCCGCGCTGCAGCGTTCCGATCACCTGCTCGGCGCGCAGCAGGGTGAAGCCGCGAAGGCGGATGTCGTTCAGTCCAGCGGCTGTCGCGTTCGGCACGCGTTGCGCGGCGCCGCGGCGCGCGACCACGAGCAGGCGCAGGAACCCGAGGAACAGAAGCGTGGCGAGCAGGGCGAATGCGAGCGCGCGCAGGAGGAGCGGGAGACTCCGCGATTCCCGAACGAGATTCGAGACCGTGCGCACGCGTGCGGCGGCGGCGGCGGCGGCCTGGCTCGGCGTCTCCCCGGACTCCGGATCGAGGTCCGCGCTCGTGAGCACGAACAGGCCAACGCTGCCGAGGCGCACCAGTTGTCCGGCAGAAGTGGCGAGGACGCTCACGGAGTCTGGTACTTCGCGCGCAGTCGCCGCGGCGAAGCGTTGCACCGCGGCACTCGCCCGCTCCTGCGGTCGCGCCGGCCCGAGTGACGCGCGAAAGACCGCGATAGGAAGGCCGCGAATGATCAGCACGGCGGTATCGAGGCTCTGCGTCGAGGGCGCGGCGGACGGCGACGAGGTCGCGTCGCCCGACGCCCCCGCGCGCAGAGACTGACCGGATGCGATGGGTGCCGCGGCGACGTGTACGACGAGCGTCAAAATCGCGACGAGCGCGCCGCGCGGGGTGCGTGCCCGGACGGTGCGGCAGGGATCGAGATCGACAGGCAACATGACTATGGGGAGGGGGTAAAGGGCTCGCCGTCGCCTCGAACCGTGGCACGCGAAGCGGGACCCGGAGCGGGACGCGGTACGTCAGCCCGCCCGCCTAGTATGCATCCGTGCCGAGCGGTGTCACGTTTTTTTGATAGCGTTGGAAGACCACGCCGAACCGAACCTCATGTGCGACGTGGATCTCTACGCGCGGCTCGACCTGGCCGACGCGTTGGCGATCATCGGACCGCACAACTGGTTCCGACGCGCGGCCGTCGGGAGTCGTCAGCCGCGCCCGGCCTCCACCAATCGCCTGGGTGGCGCCGTCAGTCGTTCATCCGTGAGATGAGCCGCGCCGGCGCGGCGAGCGCGCGCTGCACGGCCGCGAACGCGGCGTCCACCTGCACTCGGTTCGCCGGCGGACCGTCGATGCTGCGGTCCGCGGTCTCACGCACGAGCTCCGCATGGTCGCGCAGCACCGTGCGCCGGCGCGGATCCTGGGTGCAGGCGATCACCGTGGCGAGGCATTGCAGCAACTCCGCGAGCACGTCGGCGTTTCCGTCGGCATTGCGTCGAATCTGGTCGACGGCCAACCAGACCAGGCGGTCGAAGCTCGAGCCCTCGGCGATCAATCGCAACTGGCCCGCGTGGGTGCGGAATCGGTTCTCGATCCGACGGTCCGCCAGGCGGACGAGCACGGGGGTGAGGTGGTGCACGCACGTGACCGCGGTCGTCGTATCGTTCACGCCGGGCGAGAGCGCCCGGAGCGCCATGTCGACCATCTGCCGGATTCCGAACGCGGCGTCCTGATCGATAGTGCGGTACTGTGAGATCGCGAACAGCTCGGCGACGTCCGCCATGGAGTCCGCGTCCACCGCGGGCGCCGTCGCGACGCCCGCGAGCGGCGTGCCCGCGACGACGAAGTCGCCAACGCCATGGTCCATCCGCACGACCGTATCGTGGGCGTCGGCGAACACGATGAGACCGTCGGCGTCCACGCCCGTGAGGTAGCCCGACCGCGGCGCGGCGACGGCGTGCCACGTGATCTCGTCGAGCTCGGGGTGCGCGGTGGCCGGCGCCTCCTCGCCCATCCCATCCGGAAAGAGTCGGTCGATGGCCGCGACCGACTCGCCGCCGACGCGCGCGAGGATCCCCGACGCCTGGAGAGCGCCAGCGATGTGGTGGATGAAGTAGATCAGGACGCCGATGGCAACGAGTGCGAGCAGCATCGCGCCCAGCACGGCCAGCGACGGGATGAAGCGCAGGTCGTCGCCGTCGCGGATCGTGCGCAACACCACCAGGCAGTACACGAACACGCCGGTGAGGGTGCCCAGCGCGATCTGGCTGGGCCGGTCGCGCATGAAGTTGCGCAGCAGCCGCGGCGTGTACTGGCTCGAGGCCTGCGTGACGGCGACGACGGTGATGGAGAACGTCACGCCCGCGACGGTCATCATCGCGCCGGCAATCGTCGCCAGCATGCTGCGCGAGCTGGAGGCGTTCGCGCCGAAGAGGCGCGGAAACGTGACGAGCGTCTCGCGATCGACGAGGTCGGACAGCTCGATCAGCACGATCGCGAGGGCGATCGCGCCGGCGATCATGACCGCCGGGACGAACCAGAGGCCGTCGAGCAGCGATTGCCAGTATGCGCGCAGCCGCGGCCGAAGTCGATCGAACATGCTGAGCGCACAGGCAAGGAATGGGCGCGAGCATTCGAGGCCCGGGCTGGACAGGCGACGGCACTGACGTTACCTCGATCCTTCCTGCCCTTCCGTGCTGGACTCACGTCCGGAGGACATCCCGTATGACCGCGACGACCTCGCCTCGTTCCGCCACCCCGCGCGCTCGTGCCGCCCGCCGGCGCGGGGCTGCGGAGCGTACCCCGCTGTGGATCGTGGGAGCACTCGTCATCGGATTCCTGATCGGATTCGGCTCGCAATTCGGCGGCGCCCGACAGGCACGGCACGATGCCGCGTACAGCAGCCGCGCCCTCGCGGCGTCGCACCTCGAAGCAACGCTGGGCAGCGCGGTCATGGAGGCGCAGGGAGGGCACTTCGAGCTGGCACGGCAGCGAGCGAGCGCTTTCTTCTCCGACCTGCAGCGGCGCCTTCTGCCGACGCTCGACGACGAGACCAAGTCGGCGGCGCGCGACGTGGTCGCCCAGCGCGATCCGATCATCACGGCGCTCGCCCGCAGCGACCCGGCGTCGCCCAGCCTGCTCGCCGAGGCGCTGACACGCTACCGTGCGCTCGTGCATCGAGCGGGGCTCGACTCCGCGGTGACCGTGGCGCCCGCCCCCTGAGCCGACCGCTACCGGGCTCCCGCGCGTGCGGCACGCACGAGCGCGTCGTCGCGATCGTAGATGTCGTTCGCGAAGTGCAGCGTCCCGTCGCGCACGTACGTCGTGAAGTAGACGATGTAGACGGGGAGCTTGCGCGACAGGTCCACGCGGTTGTCGTTCGACCCGTCGGCCATGGCGGCCCGCGCGCGGTCGAGATCCCAGCCGAGCACCCACGCGGCCAGCACGGCCGGCTCCGCGACGCGGATGCAGCCGTGGCTGAACGCGCGCACGTCGCGATCGAAGAGCGACTTCGCCGGCGTGTCGTGCAGGTAGATGTTGAAGTCGTTCGGGAAGATGAACTTCACGTAGCCGAGCGCGTTGTTGTAGCCGGGCCGCTGACGGACGTACCGCCCCCAGCTCGCGGTGGCCACCTCGAATCCGTGACGGTCGAAATAGCCGGGGTCGCGCCGCTGATGCGGCCAGAGCTCGCGTCCGGCGATGCTCCCGGGGACGTTCCAGTACGGCCGGAAGACGACGTACGTCATCGAGTCGCTGAAGACGGGGGTCGCGCGGCCATCGTACTCCGCGCCCACGACGACGTTCATCGTCAGCGCCTCCTCCTGATGGTCGAAGGCACTTAGCTGGAACGCGGGCACGTTCACCAGCACGTAGCGCTCCCCGAGCGTGCGCGGCAACCAGCGATGTCTCTCCAGGTTCGCCGCGATCTGACGGAGCCGGTATTCGGCCGGCCGGGCCAGCGACGCGAGCGTGTTCGGGCCGACGACGCTGTCGACGGTCAACGCGTGCCGTCGCTGGTACTCGGCGATCGCGCCAGCCATCGCAAAGTCATAGCGCACCGGCGCCTCGGTGCCGAGCGACGTCGCGCCCGAGACCGCCGGCTGGAGCGGCGCCATGTGGGCATAGCCTTCGACGACGAGTCGCGCGAGCAACGGACCGAGCCGGCCCGCGGTGCTCGCGTCGCCGGGGCGCAGCACCGGTCCGCTCGGCACGCCCTGCCATCCGCCGCCAGCGACGATGTCGCGGTAGCGAGCGAGCTCCCGCATGAGCGCCCTGTAATTTGCATTCTGCGGCCGGAGTCGCGCGAGCGACTCGGCGAATGGTGCCTGACGCAGCGTGCGCGTGATCGCGCTGTCGACGTCGACGTCGTGAGGGTCGATGTGCCATGCGGGGCTCACCGACCGCGGATCGAACTGGCCGGTGAGCAGGTCCTCGGCGTAGGCCACGAACGTCGCGGTCAGCAACACCTCCGCGCGCGCCGCCGCGGCCGCCGTCGGTGCGGCCGAACCCATGGCGGCGTGCGCCTGGCGCGCGGTACCGAGCGGATAGGCATCGGTCTGCAGACCCTGCGCGGGCGCGTTGGCGACTGTATCGAGCAACGTGCTGGCACGGTCTCGAGCGGACGCGTCGGCAGTCCAGAGCGGCTCGTCGTGTCGATCGGCGTAGAGGCGGCGCACGTGCGCGAGTCGGTGCGCCGGCACGCCCGCAATCAGCGCGCTGTCGGTGAGCGCCTGCGCGATGGCGACCCGCACGGAGTCGGCCGGCTCGGCCGCGCGAGACGCGCGTGGGCTCAGCGCGCCGGCCAGAAGCGCGAGGATGACGATGAGAACACGGCGCGGGCACTGTCGTTCCCGCGGATTCGATGGATGCACGGCTACGGTCGGGTCGCGGGCGGTGAGAGTGGCGGGTGACCAGTCGCCGCACACGCCAAAGTGCCGGCAGCGCGAGTTCGAATCGCCCGGCCGCCGGGACGGCGGCCTCGAAGACATACCCGGCGCCTTCGCGCCTGTGCCGTGTCACGCGGCGATTCCCTCGACGGGATGTGACCCCAACACGCGTGTGAGAGCGCGGCCGCTCGCCGGCCATCGCGCGCGCGGCCGTACATCGTTGTCTCTACGAAGCGTGAGTACGTGCTGTCCTAATATTTCCCGAGATAGTTGTCCAGCTCCCACTGCGACACCTGCGAGATGTAATCCCGCCACTCCTGCCGCTTCGCCACGAGAAAGTGCTGCGCGATGTGATCGCCGAGCGCGCCGGTGATCACGTCGTTCTTCTCCAACTCGTTGCACGCCTCGTTCAGGTCGTGCGGCAGATCGTCGATGCGGAGCCGCCGCTTCTCGCGGTGGCTCATCTCCCAGATGTTCTCGTTCACCGGCTCCCGGTAGTCCGCCTTGGTCCGTACTCCATCGATCCCGGCGGCGAGCATCACCGCCAGCGCGAGATACGGGTTCGCCGCCGGGTCGGGCACGCGATGCTCCACGCGCGTGCCCAGCCCGCGCCGCTCCGGGATGCGCAGCATCGGCGAGCGATTGCGCATGCTCCACGCGACGTTCACCGGCGCCTCGTAGCCCGGCACGAGCCGCTTGTAGGAGTTCACCAACGGATTGGTGATCGCGCAACATCCGCGTGCGTGGCGTAGCAGCCCGCCGATGTAATGCAACGCCGTCTCACTCAGCTCCCACGGCGCCTTCGCGTCCCAGAACGCGTTCGTCTTCCCCTTGAACAGCGACTGGTGCGTGTGCATCCCCGAGCCGTTCTGCCCGAAGATCGGCTTGGGCATGAACGACGCCGCCAGCCCGAACCGCTGCGCCACCGCCTTCACCACGAAGCGGAATGTCGCGATGTTGTCCGCCGTCGTCAGCGCGTCGGCGTAGCGGAAATCGATCTCGTGCTGCCCGTGCGCCACCTCGTGGTGCGCCGCCTCCACCTCGAATCCCATCTGCTCGAGGTCGTCCACGATCGCGCGGCGCGCATCCTCGCCCAGGTCCACCGGCGCGAGATCGAAGTACGACCCGACGTCGTGGGTGTTCGTCGACGGCTCGCCGTTCGGGCCGCGCTTGAACATGAAGAACTCCGCTTCCATCCCGGCGTTCATCGTGAAGCCCAGCGCGGCCGCATCGGCGATCACACGCTTCAACGCGCCGCGTGGGTCTCCGGGAAAGGGCTCGCCCGACGGCATGTTGATGTCGCAGATCAACCGGCCCACGCGCGACTCCGTGTCGCCCCACGGAAAGATCCGGAACGTCGACAGGTCGGGAGCGAGCAGCATGTCGCTCTCCTCGATCCGCACGAACCCCTCGATGCTCGACCCGTCGAACATGATGTCGCCGGTGAGCGCCTTCTCGAACTGCGAGGCGGGAATCTCGACGTTCTTGTTGACCCCCAGGATGTCGGTGAACTGGAGCCGCAGGAAGCGGACGTTCTCCTTCCGGGCGATCTCGAGCACGTCCTTGGCGGAGGCGCCCTTCAGATCAGGCAGCATTGGCGTTGAGTGAGTCACCGCTCAATGCTCGCCGGAGGGCGCCGCGCTGTCAATTCGCCTCCGCATTCCCGGCACGTCGCTTGCCTTTCTGCGCCGTTCGCTCCACGGACGCATGAGTCAACTCAGCAACGAGGCTACGACGACGATGAACATCTCGGAGATCATGTCCAGCAACCCGCGCACCGTGTCGCCGGATACTTCGGTGTCCGAGGCCGCGCGCGTCATGAAGGAAGAGGACGTCGGCCTCGTCCCGGTCGTCGAGCGCGTCGGCGGCGCGGAGACGCGCGGCCGGCTCGTCGGCGTCGTCACCGACCGGGATATCGCCATCCGGCACGTGGCCGAAGGACGCTCCGCCGACTCGCCGGTGAGCGACATCATGTCGGGCGGCGTGCTCACCTGCGGTCCGAACGACTCCGTCGACACGGCGATGGAGCTGATGGGCCGCGAGCAGGTGCGCCGCATCCCGATCGTCGACGAACGCGGCGCACTCGTCGGCGTCCTCGCGCAGGCCGATCTCGCCCGCATGCCGGGCAACGATCGCAAGGTCGAGAAAACGGTGGAGCGAATCTCGCAGCCCGGCGGCAGTCATCAGAACTGACGCCATCGCCGACGCGAACGTCGTCGCCGGCTAGCGTCAGCCGGCACGGCCGCGATGTACCTTTGTGGCGATGACGACCCCCCCCTCCCCGGCCTCGCCGATCGCACCAACGCCCGACGGCACGACCTCGTCGCACTGCCCATCGTGCGGCGCGCCGGCGACCGGACGCTTCTGCTCCAGCTGCGGCACCGCGCTCGCCGGTGCCACGTGCGCCACCTGTTCGGCGGCGCTCACTCCAGGCGCCCGCTTCTGCCACCGGTGC
>JBDSDB010000139.1:0-33021 GCA_039920785.1 Gemmatimonadaceae bacterium | reverse complement strand
CACGCTACATTGTGCTGTCACCACTGACCTTGACCCCCAGGCCCATCCATGCCCGCCGCGAAACGCGCTCGACGTCACTGGCTGCTGAAATCGGAGCCCGGGTCGTTCTCCTTTGACGACCTGCTCGCGAGACCACGCCGCACGACGTGCTGGGACGGCGTGCGGACCTATCAGGCGCGCAACTCCATGCGCGACGACATGAAGAAGGGAGACCTCGCCTTCTTCTACCACTCGAGCGTCGATCCGTCGGAGATCGTCGGCATCGCCGAGGTGGTGCGCGAGGGCTATCCGGATCACACGGCGCTCGATGCCAATGATCCGCACTTCGATCCGAAGAGCAAAGCCGACGCGCCCACCTGGATCATGGTCGACATCCGCGCCGTGCGCCCGCTCGCCAGGCCCCTCGCACTCGCGGAGTTGCGCGGCGTGAAGGGGCTCGAGTCGATGGTGCTCCTGCAGAAGGGGAGCAGGTTGAGCGTGCAGCCGGTGACGGCGGAGGAATGGAAGATCGTCTGCGTGCTCGGCGGGGTGAGCGCGGATTGAGGCGGGGCTGGTCGTCGTGCCCGGCGCTGTGCCACACGCAGTGCCACATGCAGTGCTACAGGCTCCGCACCAGTAGCCAGAGACCACTCGTCACGCCGACCACGGCTACCGCGCTGCGTACGACGTCCTGCGGAACGCGCTGCGCGGCGCGCGCTCCGAGGTAGCCGCCCGCCACCGAACCCGCGGCCATGCCGAGCGCCACCGGCCATCGCACGATCCCGCTGAGCGCGAAGCCGATCGCCGCGACGAGGTTGATGCAGAAGCCGCCCCAGTTTTTCAGGCCATTCATTCGATGGATGTTCGTGAATCCCATGAGGCCGAGCGCGGCCAGCATGAGGATTCCGATGCCCGCGCCGAAGTAGCCCCCGTAAATCCCCACGACGAGCTGTCCCGCCAGCAGCGCGAACGACGGGCGTCGCGCCGCGAGAGCGTCGTCATCGACGACAGGGGCGCCATTCCCGCGCACCAGTCGAAGCAGTGGCCGCTGAAGAAGAAACAGCGCCGTTGCGCCCAGCACGAGCCAGGGGACGATCCGGTCGAACGCGGCGCTCGACGTACGCAGGAGCAGCAGCGCGCCGATTCCTCCGCCGAGCAGGCTCGGGAGCGAGAACAGCATCGCCCAGCGTCGCACACCTTGGAGCTCGCTACGGTAGCCGAGCATGCTGCTCAGCGCGGCCGGCAGCAGCGCGACGGTGCTGGTCGCATTCGCGGCGAGCGGTGAGAGTCCGGCCGCGACGAGCGCGGGAAATGTGAGAAGTGTGCCCCCGCCAGCGATCGCGTTGACGAACCCCGCGACCAGGGCCGCGACCGCGCCCACGAGCGATTGGCCCAGCGTGGGGGAGGGAAGGGGCGTGACGATGTGGAGCACCGAGTGCATGGGTAGTTGGCCGGCACGGGGTTGTCGAGTGCGGTGGTCACGATAGATAGCGCGCCCGCGCACCCGCGCACCTCGCCAATGCCGTCCTGGCCCGCATCCCGATACATTTCTCGCGCGGACGAGCGCGGGCTCGCCGACATGCAGCGCATCTCCAGGGAGAACGTGGACATGAGCAAGAAGGAGCCGAACGTGGCGGGCGCGACGGCGGGCCCGGCGCTCGAGATCACCGACACGCGGACCGGAACCGGTTACAGCGTGCCAATCCTCGAGAAGGGCACCGAGGGCGACACCGCCATTCGTGCGGCCGACCTCCGGCGGATCAAGGAAAGCCCTGACGAGTTCGGGCTCATGACCTACGATCCCGCCTTCATGAACACGGCATCGTGCAAGAGTGCGATCACGTTCATCGACGGCGACAAGGGAATCCTGCGCTACCGCGGATACCCGATCGAGCAGCTCGCCGACAATGCGAGCTTCCTCGAGGTGGCCTGGCTGCTCCGCAATGGCGAGCTGCCTCTCCAGTCGGAGTACGACGACTGGGTGCACCAGATCACGTACCACACGTACGTCCACGAGAACATCAAGACGTTCCTCCAGGGCTTCCGCTACGACGCGCATCCGATGTCGATGCTGTGCAGCGCGATCGCGGCCCTCTCGAGCTTCTATCCCAAGGCGAAGAACATCCAGGATCCGGCCGAGCGCCACATCAGCATCGTGCGTCTGCTCGCCAAGCTCCCGACGCTCGCCGCCTTCTGCTTCCGTCACGTGAAGGGCCTCCCCTTCATCTATCCCGACAACGATCTGGGCTACGTCGAGAACTTCCTCTCGATGGTGGCACGGATGTCCGAGCCGAAGTACGAGGGGAACCCGGTGTTCGTGAAGGCACTCGAGGTGCTGTTCATCCTCCACGCCGACCACGAGCAGAACTGCTCGACGAGCGCGGTGCGCGCCGTGGGCAGCTCGCAGGTCGATCCCTTCTCGGCCGTCGCCGCCGGCGTCGCCGCGCTATATGGCCCGCTGCATGGTGGCGCCAACGAAGCCGTGCTCCACATGATCACGGAGATCGGGCACAAGAAGAACATCCCCGCGTTCATCGAAGGGGTGAAGAGCGGTAAGGGGCAGAAGCTGATGGGCTTCGGGCACCGGGTGTACAAGAGTTACGATCCGCGCGCGCGGATCGTGAAGAAGCTCGCCGACGATGTCTTCGCGCAGATCGGTGTGGACAAGGATCTCGAGATCGCACTGGAGCTGGAGCGGATCGCGCTCTCGGACGAGTACTTCGTCTCGCGCAAGCTCTACCCGAACGTGGACTTCTACACGGGGCTGATCTACCGGTCGATGGCGTTCCCGACGGAGTTTTTCACCGTGCTCTTCGCCGTCGCGCGCACCGCCGGCTGGCTGGCACAGTGGGAGGAGATGCTCACCGATCCGGAGCAGAAGATCGCGCGCCCTCGGCAGATCTATACGGGCTACGGCGAACGGCCGTACAACTCCAAGCTGGACTACGGCCAGCTGGGCGGCGCGCAGAAGGACGCGGTGCGCCGATAGCGGCGCACCGAGGTCGGTGACGGACATGGTTCACCGCGGGTGCATGTAGGCACACGCTCCTGGAGTCGGCATGCGAATCGTTTCGTTGATCGTCGCGCTCGTTTCCGTGGTCGCCTGTGGCGGCGGCGCCACCCAACCGGCGTCGCCCTCGGTCGTCGGGGTCTGGTCGCTGCAGACCTACAACGGCAATCCGTTGCCCTACACCGGCACGCCTGAGCAGACCCCCGGAGGCATCGCGATCAATCAGGCGACCGGGGGCGAGCTGGAGTTCGGCGGCGGGAGCTACACCGTGAGCATCTCGATCATCCGCACGGTGAACGGCACGCAGGTGTTCAACCAGAACTACAGCGAGATCGGCACCTACACGGCCACATCGACGGGGGTCGTCATGCGACCCTTCGACATTCCTGGCAGCTCGCCGAGCCAGGCCGCGCCAGCGGTGTCGGCGACAGTATCCGGAAGCACGATCAGCTTCTTGCAGCAGGGGAAGCCGCTGACGTTCGTGAAGCGGTAGCGCTAGCGTCGTCGCGGGGTGACGTTCGCGCATATGTCGCGCAGACCGAGCGCACAGGGCACACACCGCACCGGGCGATCCGCGCCGTGCACACCAGCGCGCCGAGCTCCATCAACGCCTGGTTGTGCGTCCACGTCGATCGTCCGGTGCGTGGGAGAATCTCCCGCGCGATTGCCCAGAGCCGCTTCTGCCCGCGGCCCGACTTGAGCTCGACCTCCGGCGCGAACACTCGCTTCAGCACGCGTGCGACGTTCGTGTCCACGAGCTCGGCGCGCCGCTCGTAGGCGAACGAGCTCACCGCACCCGCGGTGTACGCGCCGATCCCCGGCAGCGCTCGCAGCGCCTCCGCGTCGGCAGGCAAGGTGGCCGCTGCATCGCGGCCGCGGTCCGTGACGGCGCGAGCGAGCAAGTGCAGATTCCTCGCGCGCGCGTAGTAGCCGAGCCCAGACCACGCCTCCGTCACTCGCGCCGGCCGCGCACGGGCGATGTGGTGCAGCGTGGGAAACGCGCCGAGGAACTCGGCGTACTTCGGTACGACGCGCGATACCTGCGTCTGCTGGAGCATCAGCTCCGAGACGAGGATGTGATACGGATCGCGCGTCTTCCGCCAGGGAAGCTCACGCCCGTTCGCACGAAACCACCGGCGTAACGACGTTCCGAAACGACGACCGACGAGCGGGTCGATCGGAGCGAGGCTGTCGCTGGCCGCGGCGCGACCGGCTCGCGCACGACGCTCGCGCGCTATCGCGCCGTCCACGCCGATGCGTCGGTGAACAACCCGTCGACGAACCCGATGCGGTGCACCAGGAACAGTCCGAACGCGATGCTGGCCACACCGGACGCGATGCGAAGCGTGCGGTGCATTCCGGAGAACTGCCGCACCGCGAACAACGCTGGCGCGGCAATGGACACCGTGACGAGCATCATGCCGGCGATGGTGCCCACGCCGAACACGGCGAGGTACCCCACCGCCCAGCGCGGATCCGGGATGAGCGTGACCTGCGGCAGCGTCGCCACCGCGGCGGATCCGGCGAGACCGTGCACGAACCCGACGGTCATCGGTCGCGCAGTGCTGTCCGACACCCGCCGCTCGTCGCCGGCCAGGGTGAGCACTCCGAGCACGATGAGCATCACCGCCACGCAGAGCTCGAGCGAGAGGCCGAGCCGTGGCGGGATGCCCGACAGCTGTACTTTGAGAAGAATGATCGCGCCGCCGACGAGCAGGATCGTCGCCGTATGCCCGATCCCCCACAGCACCCCCGTCCGCGCGGCGCGCGCGAGCGACCGCTGCTGCGACACGATGGTCGTCACCGCCACCACGTGATCAGGATCGGTCGCGTGACGCATGCCGAGCAGGAAGCCGAGCAGGAGGACGGAGAGGAGGGCGGACAACATTCGTAAGGATAGTGACAAGAACAACAACAGCAGTAGCGGGTATTCGGGGTCCCAGTACCCGGATTGGCATACGCGCTCCCGGAATGAGAGCGGCGCTGTTCTCGACAAACGTCTCTGAACCGGCGTTTCAATGGGTCCGCCTCGTTGACGCTAAAGCGCAAACATCGGACTTCACTGAACCTGACCGCCTCCAAATACCTGTACGCCGTACTGCCGGTCAATCCCAGCCCAAAATTCCGGGAGCCCGCATGCCAATCTGAGTACCGGGACCCCAAATACCCGCTACCGGTGTTGCAGTTGAGCGATGCGGTCCGCGCCGCTCCGCGCGGTCATCAGCCCCGCGAAAAGATCAGCCGCCCCACCAGCATCCCGCCCAGCACTCCGCCGAGCCCGAGCCCCACGCTCAACGCAATGTTGGCTGCGGCCAGGCTCAAGCCTCGGTTCTCCAGCAGCGCGATCGTGTCCAGGCTGAACGTCGAGAAGGTGGTGTACCCGCCACAGAAACCAACGGCGAAGAGGAGCCGCACGAGCCCGTCGTGCGATCCGCCCGGCCGCGCCATCAGCGCGGCGAGCACCCCGAGCACGAACGAGCCCGTCGCGTTCACCACCAGCGTGCCGATGGGGAACACCGCCGGAGGCGTGCCGCCGGCGAGGCGGTGCGTCCAGTTGCCCACCGCCCAGCGCGCGACGCCACCCATCGCGCTGCCGATCGCGATCAGCAGATAGTTCAACATCGGATGTCTGTGCGCATGGCCGCGAAATCTAACGTCGACGGCCTCGCTCCGCTTCTCGCGCGCGTGACGTCCGAGGCGAGTCGCTCAGCTGACCGTGCGCGTCTTCCGCTTCAGGAAGTCCATCAGGATGAACTGCCCAAGCGTCATCGTCGTGGTGAAGTACGCCTTGCCACGACTGATCTCGCTCACACGCTTCACGAACTCGACGAGCGCGCGATCCCGAGCGAGCATGAACGTGTTGATCATGATCCCGGATTTCCGGCACGCCGCAACTTCCTGGAGCGTCTTCTCGATGACAGTGAGGTCCAGACCAAATGAATTTTTATAGATCTGGCCGTCGGGCATCGTCAGCGCGCTGGGCTTGCCGTCGGTGATCATGATGATCTGCCGCATGTCCTTCTTCTGCGCCAGGAGCAGCCGCCGAGCGAGCTTCAAACCTTCCGCGGTGTTCGTGTGATACGGGCCCACCTGCGCGCCAGCGAGCGTCGCGAGCGGGATCTCCTCGGCGCTGTCATGGAAGAGCACCACCTTGAGGGAATCGCCGGGAAACTGCGTGCGGATGAGATGCGTCAGCGCCAGCGCGACTTTCTTTGCCGGTGTGAAGCGGTCCTCACCGTACAGGATCATCGAGTGCGAGCAATCGAGCATCAGGACGGTGGCACAGCTCGACCGGTACTCCGCCTGCCGCACCATCAGATCGCTGTACTCGAGATCCATGGGAACGGTGATGTTTCCGGTGCGCATCATGCTCGCCTTCAACGTCTCGTTGACGTCGATGTTCAGCACGTCGCCGAACTCGTACTGCTTGCTCCAGCCGTCCGCCTCGATGCCGGTGGCGAGGTACGGCGTGTCATGGCTACCGAAGCTCGACTTGCCCAGTGAGCCGAGCAGGCCGCGCAGCGTCTTGTAGCCGAGGAAGTCGATCCCCTTCTCCGTGAGATTGAAGTTCACGTCGCGCGCGGCCGCCTGCGCGAGTGAGCCCTTGCCCTCCAGCGGCTGATGTCCCGCCGGCATTTGCGGAGGCGCGTCCAGCTTGAGGTAGCCTTCGTCGATGAGCCGCTGCACCAGATCGTCGAGCAGCTTCGCGAGCTTCGCCTGCGCCTCGTCGTCCCCGTCGCCGCGCAGCGCCTCCAGCATCTCGGGCGTGAACTGTCCGCTCTCCATCAGCGCCTCCAGGATCGCCTGCCGCAGCGCATCGAGCGAGCGGTCGCCTGGCTCCTCGAAGCCCATGCCGTAGTATGACTGGCCGTTCTCGCTTCCGGCAAAGCCGGACTGGAGCAGGAAGTCAGCGAGCTTGTCGAGCAGCGACTGGAGATCGACCGCGTCGGCCATCTCCGGCGAGAACTTGCTGTACGTGTGAAAGCGCATGGAATTCCTCCTCCTTCACTAATACCGCGGGGCACGCCCGAGTGCCAACGGCATCGTGTCTATATTGCAGTCGTGTCCGCCCCAACGACCCTCACGTCGATCAACCCGTTTCGCGTCGTTCTCCGCCATCGGAACTTCCGGCTGTTCCTCATCGGCCAGACGATGTCGTTGATCGGCAGCTGGATGCAGACGATGGCGCTCGGCTGGCTCGCGCTGGAGCTGACGAACAGCGCCTTCTACGTCGGCCTCGTGGCCACGGCGTCGTCGATCCCGATCCTGTTGTTCACCATGCCCGCCGGTGCGATCGTCGACCGGTCGGACAAGCTGCGCATCGTGCGGATCGCGCAGATCGCCTTCCTCTGCGAAGCAACGGCGTTGTGGTGGCTCACGGCGACGCATCGCATCACGATCGTCTCGCTCCTCGCGCTCGCCTTCGCCGGTGGGGTCATCGCGTCGATCGAGATTCCCGCTCGCCAGGCGATGGTCATCGACCTGGTCGGGCGCGACGATCTGCACGACGCCATCGCCCTCAACTCCAGCGGCTTCAACCTCGCCCGCGTCGTCGGGCCGGCGCTCGCCGCGGCGATCATCGCGAGGTTCGGCATCGCGTGGTGCTTTCTCGTCAACGCGGCCAGCTTCGTCGCGGTGCTGGCGGGTCTCTTCATGATGCAGCTCCCGCCGTGGGAGCCGCAGCGGTTTCGGACGAGCCCGTGGCAAGGCGTGGTGCAGGTCATGCGCTACATGCGCGACACACCCACGGTGAGAGCCCTCATGCTGATGGTGACGGTCTACTCCATTCTCGCCGCACCGGTGCTCGCCCTGATGCCCGTGGTGGCGAAGGAGATGTTCCGGCTCGACGCGGGCGGATACGGGCTCCTTCTCTCTTTTCTCGGCGTGGGAGGGCTGTGCGGAGCGCTCGCCCTGGCTGGTGTGGGGCATCGCGTGTCTCGCATCCGGCTGCTCACCGTCGCCTCGATCGTGTGGCCCGTCCTGCTGGTCGCCTTCTCGTTCACCAGGGTGCCCTGGGTCGGCTACACGCTGCTCCTCGCCATCGGGTGCGTGATGATCCTCAATGGAGCGATCGCCAACGGGCTGCTCCAGAGCATCGTTCCAGATGCGCTGCGCGGCCGCATCATGGCCGCGTACGGACTCGTCGTCGTGGGGCTGGCGCAGGTGGTGGGCGCATTCACCGGGGGGGTGGTCGCGCACGCCGTCGGCGTAGCCATGGCGATCTTCATCGCGTCAGTGTTGATGCTGGCGTACGGGACGTGGGCCTTCTTCCGGCGCCCGGAACTTCGGTCGCTGGAGCGTCGTACGACCTGACATGTACAGCACCTGTCTGTTCTGCAACGGCAATCTCGGCCGCAACGAGGCGGTGGAGCATTTCCCGATCGGTCGCCGTCTCGCCTTCGATGCAGCGACGGGCCGCCTGTGGGTCGTGTGCCGGAAGTGTGAGCGATGGAACCTCACCCCACTCGAGGAACGCTGGGAAGCGATCGAGGAGTGCGAGCGCGCGTTCAGCGAAACACGACTGCGCGTGTCGACGGATCAGATCGGACTCGCTCGGCTCAAGGAAGGGCTCGAGCTGGTCCGCATCGGCGAGCCGCACCGACCCGAGATGGCTGCGTGGCGCTACGGCGACCAGTTCGGACGACGCCGGCGACGGAAGTACCTGGCAGGCGGAGGAGCCCTGCTGCTCGTGGGCACCGTCGTCGTGGCCGGTCCGATGCTCGGCATCGTCAGCGTGGGAGCGCTGAGTCCAGCCTGGAACCTGGTCAATGGCGTTACTCAGATCTATCGCGCCAAGAAGCTCATCGCCGTGCCCGGCCCGGATGGGATGCCGTTCCGCACCCGTCTCTCTGACGTCGACAAGATCCAGCTGGTGATGGAAGACGGCGAGCTCCGGCTTTCCGTGCCCGCCGTGGGCAGCGCGCCTGGCGGCGCATGGTGGCGGTATGCCAAGATGCGAGAGATGCGCGTGCTCACCGGCGATGCGGCGGTGCGGGCGGCGGGTGCCCTGTTGCCCAACCTCAATCGTGGCGGCGGCAGCGTGTCGGACGTCCAGCGCGCAGTCAGCCTCGTGGAGGAGGCGCCGAGCTCCGATGCGCTCTTCAAGCACGCCGCCGAGTCGCTCGCCCTTCGCGCCGCATCGGGATTGTCGTGGCCGGGCCGGAAGATGGCGCTCAAGCGAGTGCCGCTCGCCACGCGCCTGGCGCTCGAGATGGCCGCCCACGAGGAGTCCGAGCGTCGTGCACTCGAGGGAGAGCTCGCGGTCCTCGAGGAGGCGTGGCGCCAGGCCGACGAGATCGCCGCGATCGCCGACGACATGTTCGTCCCGAAATCGGTGGATGACGAGCTCGCACGCCTCAAGCATCTGAACGCGAGCGATGCGGGCGGCGCGATCGGCTAGCGCCCACCGACTCGCTGCGCAGCCCACGATTCCCCGTTCGATCTAGCCGAACCGTTCCCGAGCGAGCTGCGCGACAAGGTCCGCCGCGCCATCGAGGCCGAGCCACGCCGTGTTCACGCAGAGGTGATAGTTCGCGACGTCGCGCCAGTTGCGCTTCCAGTGGCGCTTCACGAACTGCTCACGCTGGTGATTGTTCTCGTCCACGACGCGCGCCGCGTCCGACGGCGCCACGCCGAGGATGGTGATCGCGTAGCCGATCAAGGCCTCGGTGGGTGCGTAACAGTAGACGTGGAGCGCGTCGGTCCTCGCCGCCAGCATGCACTGCGCTCCACGGCCCACGAGCACCGCTGGTCCGGCGAGCACCGCCTCTTCCATCACGTGCTTGGTCATCTCGAGGATGCGTTCGTCGTCCGGCTGCGTCGCGAGATCGGCGATGCTCGGCATCATCTCCGGCATGCCGAGCGCCATCGCGGCCGCGATGCGCTCCGGAAGGGATGGCACACGTTCTTCGCGCGCCGACACTTCCTCGGTGCTCATGCCCAGCCGCCGCGCGACCTCGTCCACAACGGCGTTGTCGTAGAGGTGCCAGCCAAGCATCCGCGCGACGCGCTCCGCTACCTCGGATCCGCCGGATCCATACTGCCGGGAGATCGTGACGATGGGCATTATCGCACCGGGGGGGCGCCGAACTCACGAAGCCGAACCTGCTCCACGACGGTGAATCCCAGCGCGTCCCACGCACGCTCCGCCTCGACGCTTCCGGCCACGTTGTGCAGGCGCATCTGGTCCAGCCCGCGCGCGCGGCTCCACCGTTCGGCCTCCGCCACGAGGGCGCGGAGCACGCCTCGACGGCGCGACTCCGGACGCACGTAGGCCGACGACACGTACGCATATCGCTCCGGGTCGAGCAGCGGCGACCCGATCGACTCCACACAGCGAAGGATCCCCACCACGTCGCCGCCCAGCTCGGCGAGAAGGATCGTCTCCGTCGTCGACCGGATCTGCGCGGAGAACAGATCGCGTGCGCGGCGATCGAGGTCGGTGCGCAGACGGCCGTAAACCGGATGGTCGGGATGCTCGCGGAGCAACGCGACGCGAAGTGCGACCACGGAGTTCAGGTCGCGGGGCGCCGCCGGCCGCACGCGCGTCACCGCAGGCCCATTCGCCGCGGTCGTCACGTGATCAGCCAGGCGGCCGATGGACATGGGCTAGGCCGAGAGTCCGTCGCCGAAGAAGTCCTGCTTCGGTCGACGACGGCGCTCCGGCTCGGCGCGCCCGTACATCCCACCATCGGAGCGTGAGATCTTCTTACGTGCCACGAGTGCTTCCAGCACGAGCTCGCACGCCGCGACGGTCTGCGGCGCATCGTTCGCCTGGGCGAGGCCCACGCGGTGCACCAGATCGACCAGACTCGGTACCGCCTCGAAGCCAGTCGCCACGGCGTCGGAGCGCTCATCATCCGTCACCTGCAGCGCGCCGCCCTCATCGAACCAGATCACGACGTCGTCAGTGTTGACGCCGCCGGCGCGTTCCTGGAAGGTGGCATCCGCCGCTCGGCGGATGAGCTCACGCGCGATGGTGTGACCACCGACGAGCTCACCCTCGTATTCCAGCTCGATCTTGCCGGTGATCGCCGGCTGCGCGGCGTACACGTCGGAAATCCGCGGCACGATCTCCGTCTCGCCGGTGACGATCGCGCGGCGCTCGGCGTTCGACACCACGTTCTCCATCACGGTGATCGGCATCCGCTGCGACACGCCTGACCGCTTGTCGATCCGCTTGTCGGTGCGCGCCTCGAACGCGACACGCTCGACGACCTCGGAGATGAAGTCGGGCACGCGCACCGGCTTCGCGTCACGCGACGTCCATGCCTCCTGCTCGGTGATCGCCATGCCCAGCTCGATCGTCTCCGGATAGTGCGTCATGATCTCGCTGCCGATGCGATCCTTGAGCGGCGTGATGATCTTCCCGCGCGCGGTGTAGTCTTCCGGATTCGCCGTGAAGCAGAGCTGCACGTCGAGCGAGAGGCGTACGGGATAGCCCTTGATCTGGACGTCGCCCTCCTGCATGACGTTGAACAGTCCCACCTGCACCTTGCCGGCGAGGTCGGGGAGCTCGTTCAGCGCGAAGATGCCGCGGTTGGCGCGCGGCAGCATGCCATAGTGGATGGTGAGCTCGTCGGAGAGGATGTGGCCGCCGCGCGCCGCCTTGATCGGATCGAGATCGCCGATCATGTCGGCGATCGTCACGTCCGGGGTGGCGAGCTTCTCGATGAAGCGGGCATCGCGCCCGACCCACGCGACGGGTGCGTCGTCGCCGGCCTCCTCGATCAGGTTCCGCGCGTAGCGGGAGATCGGTGCGAACGGGTTGTCGTTGACCTCGCTCCCGGCGATGATCGGCATCGCGTCGTCGAGCAGCCCGACGAGCGCGCGGAGGATGCGCGACTTGGCCTGACCGCGAAGCCCGAGGAGGATGAAGTTGTGGCGCGACAGGATCGCATTGACGATCTGCGGCATGACCGTCTCTTCGTATCCGATCACGCCTGCGAAGAGCGGCCCACCCGCCTCGAGGCGGGCGAGCAGGTTCTGGCGCATCTCGTCCTTCACCGAGCGCGTCGCGAGGTCGCGGGAACTGAATGGTGAGCGCTTGAGAGCGCCCAACGTCTCTGGGTACGGCTGCACTGAGCCTCCACGGCAGGAAACGGAGCTGGCGAGAGCCCCACGAGTGTACAAAGCCACGCGGGACACGACGACGCAAGAGCGCACGTGCGTGATGAACGCGCGGCGACACGGCGTGGTTCGCGCCGCGTGCTTGCGCACCCGAATCAGCTCGCACGTCCGGCGTCGCCATGGCCGCGAGGTGCGCGCCGCGAACGGTCAGCCCGCTTCGACCTCGACCTGATTGTCGTAGAACACGGGCCCGTGACCGAGATCGGTTTCGCGCTGCGACGTGGTTTGATTGGCGTTGGCATCGTCGCCCGTGAGCTTGCCCCACCAGATCGATGGTGCCCAGGCGACGCCCTCGCGGATCGTCGGCTCCACGCGCGCCATCGCCGCAAACGCGCCGCGGTCGTTGCGCACCGTGACGCGCGAACCGGCCGCGATCCCTCGGCGCTCCGCGTCGGCGGGATGCAGCAACACCTCTGGCTCGCGGGCCTGTCGCCGGAGAGACGTCAGGTTGGCGAAGGTCGTGTTGAGAAAGGTGTGCGCCGGAGACGAGATCAACGTCAGTGGGTATCGCGCCACCAGCGCCGGATCCCGCTCGACCGACTCGTACGGGGGGATGTAGTCGGGCAACGCATCCAAGCCCAGCTCCACCATCCGTTGCGACACGAACTCGCACTTGCCACTCGGCGTCGGGAAGCCGCCGTCGGCGAAGGGGAGATACGGCGTCGGTACGTTGAGTCGCACCCAGCCGCGCTCGAGCAGCGCGTCGAGCGTCACGCCCTGCACCTTGGGCGCCTGCGTCTCCATCGCCTGGCGAATGAGCGTGAGATCGTCGTCCTGCATCATGGGGTCAGTCATCCCCATTCGCGCGGCGAGACGACGGAAGATCTCGCTGTTGGGCAGCGCCTCGCCCACCGGCGCGATGGACGGACGGTTCAGGGAAGCGTAGTGATGACCGTAGGCGAGATGCAGATCCCAGTGCTCGAGCTGCGTGGTCGCCGGCAGCACGATGTCGGCCCAATCCGCCGTGTCCGTGAGGAAGTGCTCCAGCACCACGGTGAACAGATCCTCGCGCGCGAGGCCCTTCGCGACCGCATTGCGATCCGGGGCGACGGCCGCGGGATTGCTGTTGTACACGACGAGCGCTTTCACCGGTGGACCGCCCACGCCGGCATCGGGAAGGGTGAGCGCTTCACCCAGCCGGATCATGTTGATCGTGCGCGCGCTCGGACCGATGTCGGGCCGCTCGAGCGCCGCCCTGTTGAACGTGAAGTTCGCCGACGTGGAGAGCTGCACTCCGCCCCCGGCGCGCCGCCAGTGACCGGCGATGGCCGGCAGGCACGCGATGTTGCGCACGGCCATCCCACCGCCGGCATGGCGCTGCAGTCCGTAGTTGACGCGGATGAACGCGGCGCGCGCGCGACCGAAACGTTCGCCCAGCGAGACGATGGTCTCTGGCGGCAGTCCGGTGACGGCCGCCGTGCGCTCGGGCGTCCATTCGCCCGCCCGTACGCGGAGCTCCTCGTGGCCGAGTGTGTGCCGCTCGAGGAAATCGCGATCCTCGAGGCCGCGCGCGAACAGTACGTGCATCAGGCCGAGTGCGAGGGCGGCGTCCGTTCCCGGCCTGATCGGGAGCCATTCATCGCACTGCGCGGCGGTGCGTGTCCTGATCGGGTCGATGCAGATGATCGGCGCCCCGCGCTCGCGCGCCTTCAGCACGAAGGGCCAGAGGTGCGGATTCGCCGTGAGGGTGTTCGTTCCCCAGAGCAGCACGAGATCGCTCTCGGGAATTCCCTCGCCATCGGCGCCGACATTGGCCCCCACGGTCATGCGCATGCCGACGGTGCCGGCCATCGAACAGATCGTGCGATCGAGCCGCGATGCCCCGAGCTGGTGGAAGAAGCGGCGATCCATCGACGATCCCTGCACGAACCCCATCGTACCGGCATATGAATACGGCAGGATCGCCTGCGGTCCGTCCTCTGACCCGGCGATCTCTCTCAGGCGCGCCGCCACCTCGGTCAGCGCGTCGTCCCACGTGATGGGCGTGAACTGGCCGCTCCCCTTGGGACCGATGCGGCGCAGGGGAGTGCGCAACCTGTCTTCGTGGTAGGTGCGCTCGACATAGCGGTTCACCTTCGCGCAGAGAAACCCCTGCGTGACGGGATGGTCCGGGTCTCCAGCGACGCGGACGGCTCGGCCGTCCTCAACGGTGACGAGCATCGCGCACGTATCGGGGCAGTCGTGCGGACACGCACCGCGCACCACGCCGTTGGCGGGCGGCATCAGGTCCGAGGTGGTCGTCTGCGAGGTGCTCATGCGCGGAGTGGTGTCATGTCGGAACCTATCACGCTGCCGAAATGCCGGCCATGCGTCCGCCACCGTGCGTCACGCGGATCGCACTCGATTCGCCCTGACGCTCATCCCATGAGCGCGGTAACTCGTTGTTTAGGTGCGCGTTACAGGAACATGGGAAACATCTGTAGTAAAACGCACGATGCGGATCGCCTACAAACGCGTCCAGATTTTGTTTTCGGAGGCGGCTAAACCCGTTGATTCACTTTCACTTGGCGCAAAAGTTCGCTCTTGACAGAGGGCCACAGAAATCTAAGTTTCACGCCGCTAACCGGGCACCGCAATGCGTGCGCGGACCAACGCGTCATTTCCCCAAGACCAACTCTCAGGAGATTCACATGAAGCGCCTGGCCCTTGTCGCCGCTGTGCTCGTCGCCGCGTGTAGCACGAAGGAAACCCCCAAGGCTGATACCGCCGCTCCGGCGATGGCTCCCGCGGCCATGTCGGCTGATAGCTCCGCCATGAAGATGGATGCGACCATGACGGACAGCTCCGCCGCCGCCAAGATGGACACGGCGATGAAGAAGGTCGATACGGCCTCCAAGAAGATGGGTGAGGCCAAGGATGCAATGAAGGACGCCGCGAAGAAGCCGTAAACTTCTCGCTGTCGCAATATCGAGCGGGGCGGCACACCTCAGGGTGTGTCGCCCCGCTCGTCATTCAATGGTGCGCCGCCCACCACCGAAATGAGTCGACGACTCCCTGATCGGGATGCACGGAAGGATCCCACCCCAACTCGCTCCGCGCACGCTCGGAGCTGAACGGGTTGTCGCGCGCGAGGAAATCCAGGGAGGAGGACGTCACCGAGTTGAAGCGGTCTCCCACGATCATCGGAGCGACCGCCTTGAACGCTCCCATCGCGATGCGGGCGGCGAGCAGCGGAAACGACACGATGCGAAGCTTGGTCTCCATTCCCTCGGCCGCGAGCCGGAAGAAGTCCGCGACGGTCACCTCGTGATCGTTGGTGAGATTGTACGCCTTTCCGTTCGCGTCATCGGTGCCAGCAGCGCGCACCATTCCGTCGGCGACGTTGGCCGCGTGCACGATGGCCAGCGTCGTTCGTCCGCCCGCGATCACGGGTGCGAAGCCGCGGCGGAGCACCCGCGCTATTCGCGGCACGAATTGCCGGTCGTAGGGACCATACAGGACGCAGGGCCGCACCGCGGTGGCCCACAATGCTCCTGACCGCTGCGCCGCGAGCACGAGATCCTCGGACTCTCGCTTGGAGCGCGCGTAGAAGTCGCTCGACGGTATCTGTCCCGGCGGCGTGGATTCGTCGGTGCGCCGGCCGTCGGCGGAGTAGCGGTCGCTCGCGCCATAGACGGCGACACTGCTCACGTGAACCAGCCGCGCCTTCGCGCTCGTCGCCGCGGCGATCGCGTTCCGGGTTCCCTCCACGTTGGGCCGGCGAAACGCCTCCCAACCGCCGCGCGGCGTGATGGCGGCAGCCGTGTGGAACACCACGTCGCACTTGCGCGCGGCGAGCGCGAAACCAGTCGCCTCGAGCACGTCGCCGGTGGCGAGCGTCACGTCGGCGCGACTCAGTGCACCGGCGCGCGCCGCGTCGCGGACGAGCGCGCGCACCTTCCAGCCGTCACGCTGTAGTCGCTGTACCAGATGCATTCCCACGAGCCCCGTCGCGCCGGTGACGAGGGCCGTGGGCATGGTTACACCGAGAAGGGAAGCGCAGCGACGTCGACGCGTCGTTCCAGCTGCGCAGTCTCCGCACCTTCCGCGGTCCATCGCGCCACGAGCGCGGCGCCAGGCTCGACCTCGCGCCGGATCATCGCCAGCGCGATGGCGCCGAGTCGTGGCGAGCGCACCGCGCTGCGGACGTCGCCCACCTGCGCACCATTCTCATCATGCAGCGTTGCCCCAGATCGAATGGGCTCGACGCCCGCCGCGCGGATGCCGCGCAGGTGCTTGTTCACGTGGCCGCGGAAGTGCACGCGCGCCACGGTCTCCTGCCCGACGTAGCAGCCCTTGGTGTATGAGATCGCGTGCAGCGCGTCGAAGTTCGCCTCCTGCGGGATCGTCGCGTCGTCGATGTCCACACCCCACTCCGGCCGCCCCGCCTCGACGCGCGCGATCTCCCACGCCTCGAGGCCCGCGGGGGTGGCGCCAGCCGCCGTCGCACGCTCCCAGAAACTCGCGAACGCGTCCGCGGGGAGGATCAGCTCGAACCCCTCGATCTCGAGGTCGGGCACTTTCACGATCATCAACGCCACACCATCGATGTTCACCGACACATGCGAGTACGGGGCGAGCGCCGTGAGCGCCGGCGCCTGAACTCCTGTGAGCTCGCTGACGACATGCCGCGCCGTCGCCCCGAAGATCCCGATGTCGCGCAACGTCGCGCTCTCATCCTGGTGAGGCGCGATGCGGGGGTTCACGAACTTCTTGACCATGGCCGCCCATGCCGCGGCCGATCGAGGAGGCGCGTCGACGAGGATGCCGTCCTCTTCCACGAGCACGCGGACGTCGGCGACGATCTTTCCCTTGGCGGTGAGCGCGGCAGCGTAGCAGCCCTGTCCCGGCACAAGCGCCGCGACGTCGTTGGTGACCATCCCGGTCACCATCTCCGCGGCGCGCGGTCCATTCACGCGAACCCTGCCGCGATGGCTCCGATCGAACACGGCGGCGCGCGTGTGCAGCGCCTCGTACTCGGCGGCGACGCTCCCATAGGCGAGCACGACGCTCCGCCCGCCGACGTCGCCGATCGTCGTCCCGGCCGTCGCAACCTGTCGCGTGCTCACGCGTGCCGTTCCACGGAGATTCCAGCGAGCGTCGCTAGCTCGTCCATGCTGATCCCCTCGAGCGAGGCGAGCGAGGCGTCCGCCTCCAGCGCGATGTGGGCCGGCACGCCGAACGCGACCGTGCGCACGCCGGCGGCGCGGGCGGCGCGAATCGACGGCAGGGTGGCGGTGAGTGCGATGAGGTGATCGGCACGCACCGGCCGACGGCGCGACAGATGCGCGAGCGCCTTGTCGTATTGTTCGCGTGACGGCGCCTCGCCGGGCACGTCGTCCGCGGTCACGACGGCCGCGCACGAATCATGGAGGTCCGCGAGTCGCAGCACCGCGTCTGTCTCGTCCCGACCGGCCGCCGTCACGACGGCGATCGGGGCGCGCAACTGGGCCAGCGCCAGGAGGCGCGCCGCACCGGGAGTCAGGCTGAACCCCTGCGCGATGTGGGCCGCGAAATCCCGCTGCGCGCGGAGCGCCACGAGGTCGATCAGCGTGGGATCGGAGACGGCAAGTCCAACGGCGGCCGCCGCGGCGCCGTGGACGGAATGGCCACGACACGACTCGTCATACGCCGCAGGATCGAAGTGGACGCCCTCATCGGCGAGCGCGCGAAGCAGCGAATCGCGTCGCCACGCACCGGTGTCGACGAGCACTCCTTCCCAATCGAGGAGCACGCCATCTACCATGTGGCGTAATCAAATCGCGAGCCGCGGAAGGCGCTACGGGCGCGACGCGCTCAGCTCGCGCGCGGGCCCATCGAACCGGCGGCAGCATACGATGCGTCGAGAAGATCGACGGGATGAATCGCCCGCGCCGCGCTACCCGCCTGGTGCAGTCCGGCGCCGATCTGCATGAGACATCCTGGATTGCCTGTGGCCACGAGCGGCGCCCGAGTGTCAGCGATGCGCGCCAGCTTGGGCGCGAGCACGGCGTCGCTCACCTCGGGCTCGACGAGGTTGTAGATCCCCGCGCTTCCGCAGCAGTGTTCGCTACCCTCGAGCGGAACGAGCTCAAGCCCCGGGATCGCGGCGAGCACGCGCAGCGGTGGGGCGGCGATGCGTTGCGCGTGAAGGAGGTGGCACGGAGCATCGTACGTAACGGTGAGATCGAGCGATCCGCCCGGCTTGGGACCCGCCTCGGCGAGTAGCTCGCTGACGTCGCGCACGCGGGCCGCCACGGCGTTGGCGCGGTCGCACCACTCGGGATCGTCCTCGAGGATATGCCCGTACTCCTTCATCATCGCGCCGCAACCAGCCGCGTTGACCACGATATAGTCTGCCTCCGACTTCTCGAACGCGGCGACGTTCTGCCGCGCCAACTCGCGCGCCGCCTCGGCGTCGCCCGCGTGCGCGTGCAGCGCGCCGCAGCAGCGCTGGCCGCTCGTGGTAGACACGGTATAGTCGTTCGCCGCGAGCGTGCGCTCCGTGGCGCGGTTCGTCTCCTCGAACAGCCCTTCCATCACGCAGCCGGTGAGCAGTGTCGCACTGCCACGCGTCCCGTCGCCACTCGGGGTGTACCGTTCGCGCGACAGAGGTGATCTCGTCGACTCGAGCATCGCCATCGCGAAGCCGAGCCGCCCGGGGACCGGCGACAGAAGTGATGAGATGCGCAGCGCACGCGTGATGCGGCCGCCGAGCATCGCAAGCGTGAGAAGGACAGGGTGCGCGAAGACGAACAGGATGGCGCGCGCGACAAACGGAATCGGCTGCGCGGCGGTCAGCGTCGCGCGCGTCGCCTCGAGCAGCCGACCGTACGGCACACCGGACGGACATGCGGTCTCGCAAGCGCGGCAGCCGAGGCAGCGATCGATGTGCGTGCGCACGTCTCGATCAGCCAGCGGCAGCGTGCCCTCGACGAGCGCGTGCATGAGGACGATGCGTCCGCGCGGACTGTCGTTCTCGTCTTCCAGCGCGAGGTACGTGGGACATGCCTGGAGACAGAAGCCGCAGTGCACGCACGCGTCGATCCCAGCGCTCGCGTTGGCGAGTGGAGTGCCGGGAATGGCGCAGGGAAGCGCTGATCGAGTGAGCGCAGTCATTCGAACGAACCGAGGATGCCGGGGTTGAGCAGGTGGTCCGGGTCGAACGCCCGGCGGATGCCGAGCGACAGCTGATCGGCGACCGAAGAGGGGACGTCGCTCCACAGCGACTCGGGAAGTCGTTCTGCGATGCGAGATCCGTCGGACTGCAGCTCTCCCATGATACCACGCAGCCGGCCATTCTCCTCTTCGGCGGCGACGACTGGCACCACGCATCGCACGATTCCGCGTTCGAGCGTGGCGTGAGCGTAGCCGCCGGCGCGCTGAGCCGCCGTCGAGGCAACGGTCCACAGCTGACCGACGTTCGCCGGGACGGTGCCCAGCCGCACTACCGCGGCATTCACTGGCTCCGTCACGCGAAGCCTGTCCCACACCCCGGCGTCCACCTCCCGTGCGTCGCCGAGCTCGGCGACGGCGTGCTCCGCCGAGCGTACGAGCTGCGCATTGCCGCCGAGCCTCAGGAGCAGGATGACTCCGTCGCCGATGTCGAGCGTGCGCGCGAGTGCGGAGGAGCAGAGCTCTGCGGCCAAGGGCGTGAACGGACTGGCGCGAAGCCAGCGCCACACAGTGGCCGCCATCTCATGGCTCGGTCGCTGTACCTCGACGGCGAGCGTGCGATCGATCTCCGGCTTGGCTCGCAGCCGCACGGTCAACTCCGTCAGCGCGCCGAGCGTACCCCAGGAACCAGTCATCAACCGCGCGAGATCGAAACCGGCGACATTCTTCACGACTCGACCGCCGGCTCGCACGACCTCGCCGACGCCGCTGACTACCTCGCAGCCCAGTAGATGGTCGCGCGGCGTGCCGAACGCCGAGGCGAGCGGTCCAGCTGAGGAGGTGGCGATGGTCGCGCCGATGCTGCCATCCGCCGAACCGAAGGGATCGAGCGTGAGCCACTGTCCCTCGCGCGCGGTGGCCGCGGCGATCTCGGCCAGCGTGGTGCCCGCTCGCGCGGTGAGGGTGAAGTCGCCGGGCTCGTACTCCGTTATCCCGCGCAGCTCACCGAGCCGCAGTGACTCCGTCGGATGACAGGGCCGGCCCGCATCGAGCCAGTGGCCTCGGCCGACGATGCGCAACCTGGTACCAGTCGCGCGTGCGTCGCGTATTCGCGCGGCGACTGCTTCCGCGCTCGCGAGCTCGGCGATGCCGGTCACGCCGGGCGTGCCCGCGCAGACGGCGCGCCGTGCCATTCGCGGCAGCTGTGGATGGGCACCACTTTGCCCGGGTTCGAGCGGCGATCCGGATCGAACACGCCGCGCAGTGCGCACATCGCATCGAGCGTGGCCGGTGTGAACAGCCGCTCCATATACGGGAGCTTGTCGAGTCCCACACCGTGCTCGCCGGTGATCGTGCCGCCTGCCGCGATGCACGCTTCCATGATCTCCGTCATGGCGCAATGCACGCGCGCCGATTCGTCGGAGTCGTTGGCGTCGTACGGGATGTTCGGATGCAGGTTGCCGTCGCCGGCGTGAAACACGTTGCACACCGACACGCGGTGGCGTTCGCCGATGCGCCCGATCTCGGCGAGGATCTCCGGCAGCCGGGTGCGCGGGACCACCGCGTCCTGCACGACGAGATGCGGCGCGATCCGCCCCATCGCTCCGAACGCTTTCTTGCGACCCTGCCACAACCGCGCACGGTCGGCCGCGTCCGTGGCCACGCGCACCCCGCGTGCACCGGCCAAGGTGCTGAGCTCGACGACGCGCGCCGCGTCCTCGTCGAGGCCAGCCGCCGCGCCGTCGAGCTCGATGAGGAGGATCGCCGCCGCGTCGGTCGGATAGCCAGCCGCATAGATCGACGCCTCCACCGCCTGGATCGTCGCGGTGTCCATCATCTCCAGCGCCGCCGGAACGATCCCCGACGCCATGATCGCCGACACGGCCTGCGCCGCGGCACCGATCGAGGAGAAATCGGCGAGCAGAGTGCGCACCGCCTGCGGAGTGCGCGCGAGCTTGACCGTCACGTCGAGCGCGATTCCGAAGCAGCCCTCGGACCCGATGAAGGCGCCGAGCATGTCATAGCCCTGCGTCTCACCCGTCGGATTGCCGAGCGTGACGATCTCGCCGCTGGGGAGAAGGACACTGAGCCCCAGCACGTGGTTGAGCGTGACGCCGTACTTGAGGCAGTGCGGTCCGCCGGCATTCTCGGCCACGTTGCCTCCGATGGTGCACGCGGTCTGGCTCGACGGATCCGGCGCATAGTGCAGCCCGAACGGGGCCGCTGCCCGGGAAAGGCTGGCGTTCACGACTCCAGGCTCGACCACCGCTCGCGCATTCTCGGCATCGATCGAGACGATGCGCGTCAGCCGATGAAGGCCGAGCAGCACGACGTCGTCGGCCAGCGCGCCGCCCGAAAGCCCGGTGCCCGCGCCGCGCGGCACGAATCGGATGCCGCCCTCGGCGAGCAGGCGCACGACGTCGATCACTTCCTCTCTGGTGCCCGGAAACACGGCGAGTGAGGGACGCCTCTGGTACCCGGGGAGACCATCGGACTCGTAGCCGCGCAATTCGCCGGGCCGTACCAGCACGCGGCGCTCACCGACGATGGCGGCGAGGCGGCGTGCGAGTCCGTCGTCGGCGCGTACCGTGCCGGGGAGCGGAGAGGAAAGGGGAGTGGTCGGCGTGGGTGAGGACCCGGTGAGAGACACGCCCGGAAGTTAGGTCGCGCGCGAGTGAGCGACCAGTCGAACGCCAGCGATCAGTCGGCGGCGCGCGTGCCCGGCGAAGGACACACGACGCGCAGCGCGTCGCGCCGCAGCTCGTACTCGAGCGTGACCGGCATCGGGACGAGCTCTCCGTCGATGGCGATGAGCCCTGGACGGCGGAGGGTGATGCGGCACCGGTCCACGAGGAACGCATCGAGCCGGGGCGTCCGGGCCACCGACTTGACGCCGCGCGCGACCGCCGCGAGCGCCACGGCCATCAAGCTCGCGCGCGTGCGGCCGCGCACGACCATTACGTGCAGCCCGCGCTTTCCCTCGGCGACGCGGCTGCCGAGCGTCGGCAGCTGGAGCTCACGCTCTCCCACCCCGATGAACACGAGCGGTGTGCGATAGATGTGTGTCTTGCCATCCACCTCGATCTCCACGACGATCCTGTGGTACTGCACCAGCACCCGCAGCGCCGCGAACGCCGTGGCCATCCGGTAGCCCAACCGCTTCTCGAGGCGTTCGCGGATCCGCACAAAACGCACATAGGCGCCCGCGCTGCTCGTGTTGAGAAACACCCTGCCATTCACCGTGCCGACGTCGACGCCGCGGCACGCGCCCTCCGTGGCCAACTTCAGCGCCTCCGCGGCGTCCGTGCTCACGCCCAGGTCGCGGGCGAAGTGATTGAGCGTGCCGCCGGGTAGAATCGCCATCTCCGTCGATGAGTCGAGCAGCTCCGCGGCCGCCGTGGCGATCGTGCCGTCGCCTCCGCTGATCAGCACGCGCTTGGCACCGCTGGAGACGAGATCGCGCACCGTCTCCGCAACCTTGTCCGGCTCGACTGCACGCACGTCGAACTCCTGGCCCGCCTCGAGTGCAGTGCGCGCCTCCTCGGCCGAGCCAGAGGCGACGTTGACGATCGCTGGGATGCGGTCCATCACGCGAGCGGATCGGGACGCGGCCCGCGCACCCGACTCAATAGCCGCCGTCCCAAGCGCGCCCAGGAGCGCCGATGCCTCACGGGCACCGTGGCGGTAGCCTTGCGCTCGAGCTTGCCCCACCCCTGAAGACGTCCGCTCAGGGCCGCCGCGAACGAACGCACGACCACCCAGTACATCACCTGGCGATAGGCGAAGCGCTGAAGGAAGATGAGCCAGGTGAGACTCTTGTCTTCTTCGGATTCGAGCAAGAAGGCGATCACCGCGGCCAGCCAGTCGACGAGGAGAAAGATCGCGTAGTAGCTGAGCACCTGCTCCAGGTTGGGCAGGGCATACGCGAGCCGGTTGTCCACGGTATGTACGCGAGCATTGAACCACACGCTCGCGATGCTCCAGACGAACATCAGATCCGCGATGGGCGAGATGGACGGCAGCAGCAGCTGGAAGAGGAAGACGTTCGGCATTCCCACGAAGCCGAGAGACCCATATCTCCGGCGAAAGAGGACGTCGCGGTGCTTCCAGGTACACTGGAGCGTGCCAAACGACCAGCGGAATCGCTGCTTGGCCAGTCCGCGGAGGGTGTCGGGAGCCTCGGTATAGGCGATCGCCCTGTCCGCGTATGCCACCGAATGACCGGCGCGCCGGATCGCCAACGTGAGGTCCTGATCCTCGGCCAGCGTATCCTCACGGAACCCGCCGACCTCCAGCACGAGCGATCGCCTCCACGCACCGACGGCACCGGGCACGACGGTGATGCAGTCGAGCAGCGAGAAGGCGCGCCTGTCGAGATTCTGGCTCGTCACGTACTCCAGCGCCTGCCAGCGTGTGACGAGGTTGATCCGGTTGCCGACCTTCGCGTTCCCCGCCACGGCGCCCACCGTGGGATCCACGAGCGGCTTGACCAGCTCGGTGATGGTGTCGACGGCGAACAGCGTATCCGCATCGAGCCCGATGACGATCTCGTGGCGCGCGCGGGCGATGCCGAAGTTCAGCGCGCTGGCCTTGCCGCCGTTGACCTTGGTGTACAGCGAGACGGACGGGTGAGCCGAGTACGCCTGCTCGACGAAGCTGGCCGTCTCGTCGGACGAGCCGTCGTCGACCACGAGGATCTCGATGGGACCGCCGTACTCCTGGCCAAGAAGCGACGCGATCGTCTGCACGATCACTCGCGCTTCGTTGTACGCCGGCACGATGACGCTCACGCCCGGCGTGAATGGAACGTCGGATGGAGAGGGTTGGCGCGCCCGCTGGATGAGCGCGAGGACGCCGATGATCAGCAGCCGGCCGATCCCGAGTGCCACGGCCGCGGTGAACACCCAGAACATGAGCGTCTCGCTGGTGCCCAGGAGCAGGAAGCCCGCGCGAATGAACAGGCGCGTGGCCTCGGTTGTCGCGGGCAGCGGCGGCATCGCATCGTCGCGGGTGACGCCGGCGAGATCGCTGACCAGGACGAGCGTGTCGCCTCGGGCGCGCAGCGAGTCGATCAGGGGGCCGAGCGCGCGCACCGTTGCGCTCCGGTCGCCGCCCGAGTCGTGGAGCAGGACGACGTTGCGCGCCGAGTCCTGGTTGGTGGCCTCCGTGACGCGCGGCACCTCGCGCTGATGCAACACGTTGGCGATGATCGAGTCGGGCGACGACTCACGCCAGTCCTCGGAATCGACGTGCAGCCCGATCGTCCAGTAATTGCGCCGCGACGCGATGCCGACGGGGTCGAGCTCGTCGCTCGTCGTCGGCTCCGCATCGCCGAAATACGGTGGACGGAAAAAGGCCATCCGCCGATTGATCACCGACGACACCAACTGCGACGTCATGTCGATCTCGAGCACCGCGCGCGCGCGGCTCGCGAGCGCGAGGTTAGGGTGCCGGAAGGTGTGATTCCCGATCTCGTGTCCTTCTCGGTAGATGCGCTGGAGCAGCCGCTGCTCCGTGTCCACGTTCTGTCCTACGACGAAGAAGGTCGCCTTCGCCCCGCGCGAGCGGAGCGTATCGAGGATCATCGGGGTCCAGCGTCCGTCGGGACCGTCGTCGAAGGTGAGCGCGACCCGATGACGGTTGCGCTCCTGCCCGCCGGTTCGCGCGACGACGTACGGAACGGGAGGCTTCACCAGCGACGCCGCGACGATGTAGCCCGACTTCGCGTCCACGGTGACGTTGCGGACCCCTTCCGAGGGGAAGTACGTGATCTGGAGGATCTCGCCCGTTCCGTCGAACTCGGCGTCGTACCCTGGGGGGATGCGCTGCAGGCTGTCCGCGCTCAACAGCGAGCCGTCGACGCCGACGGCGTTCCACAGCGAGGGATCCTCGCCGCCGAGATGCCAGACCGCGTGGCCGGCGACGCCGAGCGTGTGGCCGACGCGCATCTGGTTGTACGCGGTGGTCGCGTCGAGATACCAGAGGACGTGGTCGGTGGAGTCCGCGCTGGTCCACTGCATGAATGGGTTCAGCGAGCCCCGGTCCATCGTCGTGCGCGGGTGCTCGCTCCCGCGCGCGACGTGCATGGCTTCCTGAAAGTCGAATGCCTCCGCGCGGTGGTTGACCACGGCTTCGGCGTCGTTCCAGTCGTAGCCGTAGGCGCCGATCATCAGGATCAGCTTCGACGGGGGCACGAGCTTGGCGAAGCGCTGCGCCTGCGTGACGAAGAATCGCTGGCTCGACACCGGGCCTGGGTCGCCGGTCGCGTAATGCTCGTCGAACAGCATCGGGAAGAGCTTGTCGTTCACCTGCGCGGCGCGCTTGACGTAGGCGTCCTCGTCGCCGACCGCCACCGCCTGCGTGGACAGGCGGCCGATGTCGTGCATCGTGACGTGCAACTCCTTCGCGAAGGCGAGCACCTGGTTCTGCAGCCCCGGATCGAAGTTCTCCATGTCGAGCGTGGTGCCCGCCAGGCCGTACTGCAGCACCGCGGTCCGCAGCTGGCGGATCGCGTTGGCGCGCGCCACCGGGTTGGAGAGAAAGCGCCGGACCGCGGCCGCGTCGAACTGTCCCGCGGCGGAGTCGGAGCCCGTGACGACGAAGTTGCTGAGCATGATGAACAACGACGGCCGCGTCTCGGCCGGACGGCTCGCGAGCAGCTCGATGACCTCCGGCTTGATGCGCAGCAGGAGCGTGTCGGCGTCGCGCGGGATGAACGCCCATTCGCCGATCACCCAGTCGAGCTTCTCGTAGTTCTGTCGTAACGACGTGAGGGAGTTGTCGGCCCAATTGACGTAGAAGCCGGCGACGATCGATTGCGTCTCAGGTGGCCTGGTACCCGTGCCGACATTCAGCACCGGGATCATCTCCGGCCGGCGCGACGTCGGGTTCCCGTATTGCTTCATCGTCGCGGCGAGCTTGCGCCGATACGCGATGCGCAGCCGGTCGACCTTGGTGAACGTCGGCCGCAGCGGCGACGACGAGCCGGCGGCCACTCCCTCGCCGGTGACGAGGGCCAGTTCGGGCGGATCGGGAGGGAAGAAGAGCTCCGACACGACCAGCACGAGCGCGAGCAGCGTGGTGGCGACGCCGACGAACGTCGCCGCCCGACGAATGCGTCGCCAGCGGCGTCCCGATTGGTCGATGAAGACGGGCCTGTTTCGATCGACCATCGGTACCGTTACGTGAGAGAGCTGGCCGCGTTTGGGGCGGGCGGGGGGCAGGCGTATGACTGCCGAGAAGGGATTCTGGTACCGGGTGGCTCCGCGATCCGACGCGGACTGGGGTCGCGCGTACCGCTGCTCTCGACTACAAGACCAGTAGCGGGTATTTGGTATCTGGGTACCCGGATTGGCATAGCAGCTCTCCGAATTCGCACGGAGCGCTGTCCGCGGCGAACGCCTCTGATCCGGCGCGCGCAGGGGCTTAAACGGCGAACGTCGTTGACGACGTCCAATTACCAGTACCGATGGCCCGCTACTGCAGGTCAATCCCGGTCGCGCCTTCTAGCATGCCTGAATGCGGATTCCGAGTACCCGGACCCCAAGTACCCGCTACTGGTGTTGTAGCTGATCGCCAGAGAATGCCGAAAAGCGAAGCGGGGCCGGGGTATCCCCGGCCCCGCTTCGCTTTTTCCGGCTCCTTCGAGAGGGCAGAAAGTCAGGCCGCCTGCCAGAAGCCGGCAAGCGCGCGACCATCGGGAGACTCGCGCAGCTTCTCGAACGCGCGCTCCCGAATCTGACGGATGCGTTCGCGGGTCACGCCCATCAGCGCGCCGATCTTCTCCAGCGTCATCGGCTCGCCGCTCTCGTCGAGGCCGTAATAGAGGAAGAGGATCTTCCGCTCGCGAGGAGTGAGATACTTCCGGAAGACGCGCTCGATGAACTCTTTCATGAGCTTGTAGTCCGTCGTGTCCTCGATCTCTGTGCCGTCGACGCCGGCGAATCGCTCGCCCAGCGTGGATGCCTCACGATCCGATCTGTCGATGGGGGCGTCGAGCGAGACCTCGGTGGAGGACATCTGCTTCGCCGCGCGGACCTGCTCGGGCGTCTCCTCGAGGAGGCGGGAGATTTCGTGCTCGGTGGGATCGCGCTTGAGGACCTGGGCCAGGATCGTCTCGGCGCGGGCGAGACGGATGAGCTGCGAGTTCTGATTGAGCGGGATTCGAACGCTTCTCGTCTGCTCGGCGAGGGCCTTGAGCACCGCCTGCCGGACCCACCATACGGCGTACGAGATGAACTTGACGCCCTGGTCCGGATCGAACTTTCGTACCGCTTTGAGCAGCCCTTCGTTGCCGATAGCCACCAGCTCGGAGAGATCGAGTCCGTGGCCCTGGTACTTCTTCACGTACGAGATCACGAAGCGGAGGTTCGCCGTAACGAGCCGCTCAGCGGCGGCCTCGTCGCCCTTCTGGGCCAGTCGGGCGAGACGCCGCTCTTCGGCGGCGTCACTGATCAGTGGAAGCTTTTGTATGTCGTGTAGGTACTGATCGAACGCGGTGGAAGGAGACGAGCGGAAATATCCCTTGGACCTGGTCTCGGTCGCTTGCTCCATACACGCCCCTTACCTGTGCCGGAAGGTGGTCGATTGTCGCAGCAACTCGCGCTGCGTCCCCGCGTGGGTTCCAGCGGGAGGGCCACGATAATGTCCGGATAAAAACCCGTCAACAGCGAGTTTGACAGAATGACCCATCGTTCAGATTTGTGATGGGGCTAACTGCTGCACTGACAGACGTTTGGCGGTTACTAGACGAGATTGCGTCATCTGGACGCGGTTCGGTCACGCTGCCTCGATACTGCCTCATGGGCGATGTTTTTCGAATGCGAACGCAACGCACAGGCTGGAATTCGCCTCGAAAAGCGCTCCAGCCTGTGCCCGACGCGATCCAAGCTCCAGCCGAACGAGGAACCGCCGAGAGGGCGGCTCGAGCTCGATCAGGCCGACGGCGGAGAGGGCGGGTCCTTCATCTTCCCGCGAGTCGTCGCCATCAGCACGCCGATCCCGATCATGACGATGACCCCGACCAGGATCCACATGGTCGGGACGTTGAGCAGATACGCGGCGATCCCCAATCCGAGGATCAGGATGACGAAGCCGATGAGATAGGTGCCGAACGAAGACATTGAGGCCGTTCCGATGAGGTCGGCGGCTCAAGGGAGCAACAACGAGACCAGCCGGCCGCGTCACGCCGAAATCAGTGGGACGCCGCGCCCCCCAGCCGGCCCGTCAACAGGGTGTCTCGCAGCGCACCACGCGGGCGCGGCACGAGCACCGCAGTGCCTCGGCGCCGGCCGAACCGTCGTGCGTCCCGGCACTCCGGCGTCCAGATGTCGAGGATCGCATCGCGGATCGCGCTGCCCGTGTCGTCCACGAGGAACCGTCCGTAGTAGACACGCCCCACGTACAGATCGATGTAGCGACCGAGCGGGAAGACGCGAGGATCGGCGGCGACGATGCCCTGCTTCACGTAGTTGTCGCGGCGAGTCGTTCCCTTGAGGCAGTACGAGGTGAGCTGCACGGGCATCGGGTCGCCGTAACGGGCGGGCCGCTTCCGGGCCACCGCCCAGTCGCGCGGGGCGCCGCGCACCAGCGCTCCCTCGAGTCGCATCGTGGCGAACACCAGGCTTGGCATGAGCCGCGTCGGCGCGATCACCACCGGTGGCGGCGCGTGCGTGCCGACCTGAATGCCGAGCGCGGCGACGATGGCCAGCAGCACGATCACCAGCATCGCCGCCATGCGACCGATGCGCCGAGGCGCTGGCGGCGCTGTCGTGACTCGCGACTCCGTCCGACGCGGGCCGTCCTTCGCGCTTGGCGGTGCGAATGACGGGATGATCGGCACTCCGTCGACGGGAGTCGGCGGCGGGGGTGCAGTGATCACGCGAGCACTTCGTGCACGAGCTGATCGTCGACCGGAAGTGCCCAGCCGCTGTCCGCCCCGGCCATCGCGCCGATGCGCGCGGGCAGGGCGTACTCCACGCGGCCGCCGCGCGCTTTCTTGTCGAGCCGAGTCGCGTCCACGAGGCTGTCCACCTGGAGAGCGCGAGGCCGTTCGATCGGAAGACCGGCCCGCCGCAGCACGTCCGCGATACGCGCCGACGTTCCGGCCTCGGCGACGCCGAGCCGTTCGGCGATGCGTGCCTCGAGCACCATCCCAATGGCGATCGCCTCGCCGTGCAGCAGAGTGTAGCCGCTCACGTGCTCGATCGCGTGGCCGATCGTGTGACCGAAGTTGAGCGTCTTGCGCAGTCCATGCTCGCGCGCGTCGGCGCGTACGACGTCGGCCTTGAGGCGCACGCTGCCCACGACCGCGTCGAGAGTGGCCGCGGGTTCGGCCTCGAGCAGCGCAGGAAGGTCGGCGTCGATGCGGTCGAAATATTCCGCGTCGCCGAGCACGCCGTGCTTGATCGCCTCGGCGAGGCCGGAGCGGCGCTGCGGAAGCGAGAGCGTCTGCAGCGTCTCGACATCGGCCAGGACGGCGGCGGGCGCGTGGAACGCGCCGACGAGGTTCTTGCCCGCTTCGGTATCGACCCCCGTCTTGCCGCCCACGGAGGCGTCGATCATGGCGAGCAGCGTGGTGGGACACTGCACGACGGGAATGCCGCGCATGAACGTGGCGGCGACGAATCCGGCGAGATCGCCGACGACGCCGCCTCCGAGCGCGACGACCGTCGTGTCGCGACCGCAGCCGGAGTCGAGCAGTCCGTCGGTGACGCGCGCCCACGTGTCGCGCGTCTTGTGCGCCTCGCCCGCGGGGATGACGTGAAGCGAGACGGGCGCGTGTGCCGCGAGCGCGAGCACGAGCGGCTCCCCATAGTGCGGCGCAACGCCGGCGTCGCTGACGATGGCGTAGTGGTGCGCGGGTGCGGCCTCGGCGATGTAGCGCGCGAACGCGCGGCGCAGGCCGGCGGCCACCGTGATCCGATAGCTCCCGGCGTCGATCACGCGTGTGGTCAAGCGCGCCGACTCCGGCTCGGTGTGCTCCGAGTGCTGCATCATGCTACCAGGTCACTTCGCCGGCGCCGGCGCGCTTGTTGGCGAGACGCGCCAGAGTGAACAGCAGATCGGAGAGCCGGTTGAGATAGATGACCGTGAGCTCGGGGAGCTCCACGGTGTGCTGCAAGCGGACGACGTGCCGCTCGGCGCGCCGGCACACGGTGCGCGCGACGTGCAGCGCCGCCGCCTTCGGCGTGCCGCCCGGCACGATGAACGCACGCAGGGGCTCGAGCTCGGACTCGGCGTCGTCGATTGCCTGCTCGAGCTGTGCGATCCTCTCGTCGTCGATGCGGGCCTTCTCGAGGTGCGATGCCATCTTTTCGCGGTCCGGTGTGGCCAGCAGGGCGCCGATGGCGAACAGGTCGCGCTGCAGCGGGACGAGCACTTCATCGATGCGCGGCATCTGCTCGACTGCACGCGCCATCCCGATGACGGCGTTCAGCTCGTCGACGTCACCATAAGCCTCGACGCGCGGGTCGTCCTTGGGCACACGCCCACCGCCGAAGAGGCCAGTGTCGCCGGAGTCGCCGGTCTTGGTGTAGATCTTCATTGGAGGCAAAGTATAACGCGGCGGGGATGGGCTCGATGCGATGTGACGAGCATCACACGCGGGCGGCTGCGCCGCCCGTTCGTCGGCTATCGGTTCTTCGGTTTACGGCCGACACAGCGGAATGAGCTCGGTGTGCCCGCCGACAAACCGTTCACCGATAAACCGACGAACGGCGGTGAGCAGTGCGTGAAGCGCGCTGCTCACCGTCCGAACCACCGATGCAGCAACCCTGCGCGACCGGCCGTCGCCTGCACGGCGCGCTCGAGTGCGGAGAATCCGGTGTCTGCGTCGCGGCCTTCGTTCCAGGTCGGCGGACGGAAGTCGTTGGGGAAGAGCACCGCGAGGTGGTTCTGCAATTGGTCGGGCGAGCCGTACGCATGTTGGGCGGCGATCCAGCGATCGAGGTCGGCGCCCATCATCGCGGCGGTGGGGCGACGTGTCGGATCGTGATCCAGCGCGAGCCGGAGGATCGCCTCGAGGTCGTGGTCGAGCCCATGCACGCGTCGCCGAAGGTCGGGAAGCGGCTTCATCGCGACTTCCTCGACGATGTTCGTCGTCGACTCCTCGACGAACAGCAGGTCGAGCGCGAGCAGCTCGTAGAGCACGACGCCGAGCGAGAAGACGTCGGTGCGCGCATCGGCGTCCAGGCCGAGGATCTGCTCGGGGCTCATGTAGTGCTTCTTGCCCATGCGCAGGCGGCCCCCGTTTGCGAGATCCACCGACGTGCGTGCCTTGGCGATGCCGAAGTCGGCGAGCTTGATGTGTCCGTCCCACGTCGCGAGGATGTTGCCCGGGCTCACATCGCGATGGACGATGTCGAGCCGCTGACCGGTGGGCGCGACGAACTTGTGCGCGAAGTCGAGCGCGCGGCAGACGCGGCTCGCGATGTACGCGGCGAGCGGCGCGGGCATCGGGCGACCCAGCTCGCGGTGCCTGTCGACGAGCTGCCGTACTGTGGGTCCCTGGATGTACTCCATCGCAATGAAGTAGTCGCCGGCGACTTCACCGAGTTGGAAGATCTGCACGATGTTGCCGTGCATGAGGTTGGCGGAGAGCTTCGCCTCGTCGATGAAGGCGCGCAGGAAGGCGGCGCGCTTCGCGTAGCGCGGATGGATCACCTTGAGCGCGACGCGCTTGGTGAAGCCCTCGGCTCCGAGCTGCTCGGCCTCGTACACCGTCGCCATGCCTCCTTCGGCGATCTTCCGGACGAGGCGAAAGCGACCGGTGAACTCGAGCTCTGGTTGATCCATGGACGATGTCGGCGAGATGGGAAGTGTTCCCTTGAGGATCGGCCGTAGACCGGCGAAGCTTCACTCCATGGAACACGAGATGAAGGACATCACCATCATCGGTGGAGGGCCGGCGGGGCTCTTCGCCCTCTTCTACGCCGGCATGCGAGGCGCGACTGCCCAGATCGTCGACGCTCTTCCCGAGCTCGGCGGCCAGCTGGCGGCGCTCTATCCGGAGAAGTTCATCTTCGACGTGGCGGGCTATCCCAAGGTACTCGCAAAGGATCTCGTGAAGTCGCTGCGCGAGCAGGCCGCCCAGTTCCAGCAGCCGACGCATCTGGGCCAGCGCGTCACGGGGCTGCACGAGGAGAACGGCCACTTCGTCCTCGAGACCGAGCAGGCGCGCTTCCCGACCAGGGCGATCATCGTCGCGGCCGGCATCGGCGCGTTCTCGCCGCGCCGTCTACCGCACGCCGCGGCGGAGCCGTGGTATGGTCGCGGAATCTTCGATGTCGTCACCGATCCGCAGGACTACCGTGGCCAGCGCGTGGTGATCATCGGCGGCGGCGATTCGGCGTTCGACTGGGCGACGCAGCTCTCCGGCGTCGCGACGCACGTCAGTGTAGTGCACCGGAGCGACCGGTTCCGCGCGCACGGCGCCACGGTGTCGCAGTTCCACGCCGACGTCGCCGCGGGCCGCGCTTCGCTGTTCACCTTTCATGAGCTCATCGACGTGATCGAGCACGCAGAGGGTGAGCGGTTCTCACACATCGTCCTCAAGGACATCAAGGCGAAGACGACGCGCGAGATCGAAGCCGACGTCGTGCTGCCGATGCTCGGGTTCGTCAGCGACATCGGTCCGATCGCCGAGTGGGGGCTGACGCTCCAGAAGGACGAGATCGTCGTGAACCAGGTGATGGAGACCGGTCGCACGGGAATCTGGGCCGCGGGCGACGTGACGACGTATCCCGGGAAGCTCAAGCTGATCGCGTGCGGCTTCGGCGAAGCGGCGACCGCGGTGAACCAGGCGGTGCACTGGATCTACCCGGAGAAAA
>JBDSDB010000138.1:0-3094 GCA_039920785.1 Gemmatimonadaceae bacterium | reverse complement strand
CGCGTACGACGCGCCTGCGCTCATCGCGGCGCCGAGCGCTTCGGCTGCCAGTTCTGCGGAGCGGTGGTCTGCTGTCGGCAGGACGTATCGCGGCGCGTGCGCCTCGATGGCGGTGGCCGCCGAGAGGAGGCTCGGGGTGACGAGGGTCGCGGCGGCGGCGATGGCGCCCGTTTTCAGGAAGTCGCGGCGATCGGTGGGCATGGAGTGCGGGGCGAGGAGTTGGAGTCGCGAGAACTATCTCCTGTGACTAGAAGCGTCAATCGACGTGCCGAGCTGGGCGGCGGTGTGGACGGGGCTGTTGCTCGGCTCCGACTCGCGCTGCGCAGCGTACAGGTCGCACTACTCGAGCGTCACGGCGTCCGCCCCCGTCCGCTACGCTTCACGCACAAGCAGTTCTTCACTCCCGGCGCGGAGTTGAACGGACAGATCAGTGTGCAGATGAATGCTACCCTTTGAGACGGCATCGGAGACTACGATCCTCTGGCCGGCGTGACGCTGACGGTGTACCGGGGCGCGACCCATTCAGCCTCGCCGGTAAGAAGCCCGACCAGGACGTCTCGCAATCGCTCGCGAATGTTCTGAAACGTCGCGAGCCGGGTGGCAGAGCGCTCATCCATGTACAGTGCGCGATTCACCTCCACCATCAGCGCTTCCACCCGCCTGTCACGACGATGATGCGAGACGGGCACCAATGCGCCCGCATACGGTCGATCGATGGCGACCGTGAGGCCCGCCTGCTCGAACAACGATCGTGACTTCGCGATCAGCGCCGCTGAGGTGTGAAAATCGTCCGTGCCGATGCAGATGTCAGGTCGCGGCGACGACTGGTCCGATTCGTACGACCGCGCAACCGACGGGAAGCTGTGGCAGTCTATGAGCAGACATCGGTCATGCACCGCCAACGTCTCATCGACCACCAGCCTGCTCACTCCGAACCGAATTGTCGTCGCCCGTTCGGGCTCCAGATGGAACAGCTCGTCCGTGAAGCTGTCGGTCATTCGCGCGAGCTCGCGTTCGAGCTCAGTGTCCGAGAGCAGCAGCGCGGCGCGCGCCTCCGCCGGGACGCGCAAGGTGCGTCGCGCCGGTGTTTCACGCGGAGGCGCGGAGCGGTGCGCCGAGATCGGCCACGGTCGCCACCGCCCGCGGAGGTGCGGAGCGCGACGCAGTGAACTCTCCGGGGGGAGCCTGAAAGACGACTTTATCGTCGTGGATGGAGAGGGCTCATCGACCGTCCGACGATGACTCGAGCTCGTAACTGAGCGTGAGCGTGTGCGTCGCTGGCGGGATGAACTGGATGCGCACCGTGCCGAGCAGCCCCGCCAGCTCCCCGGTTCCGCTCCCGGCACGACGTAGCCGAAGGGCGTGAGCGCGCCGCGGTCGATCGTGCCGCCGTGCTGGAAGACGAAGCTTCCCGACCGACCATTCACCCGCCCGCTGAACCGGTCCGAGGCCACGTACCCCAGCCGGTCCGCCGCTCCACGCGCGATCAGCACCTCGGCGACGCTCTCTCCCTCGAGATCGCCGCTGAAACGCCGCGTGACCGCGCCGCGCGAGAGCTGTTGGTTGGGCGCGGCGTCGCCGGCCGTCGCCGCCTCGTCGGTGCTGACGTTCACGTATGTCGATCGTGCCTCCTGGCTCATCGTGCGCCCCTTTTCAGAATGGTGAACTGGTTGACGCGGCACGATGCCGCATCCAAAGTGAGGAACAGGCTGCGGAATCGCGGTCGGCGCGGGAAGTCAGGCGGCACTCCTGGTACTGGCAGTACCACCCACTCGAGGCGAGCGATGCCGGCGTCGGAACGGAAGCGGGAGCTCAGGACCTTCCTGATCGCGCGACGGAACGCGCGCGCGCCGGAGTCGCTCGGCATCGCGCGCGGGTCGCGCCGTCTGGTGCCCGGCCTGCGCCGCGAGGAGCTCGCCGAAGTCGCGGGCGTCGGGCTGACCTGGTACACGTGGCTCGAGCAGGGGCGCGACATCCGGGTCTCGGCGAACGTCCTCGAACGTGTCGCGCGCGCGCTGGATCTGTCGCCGAGCGATAGGATCTATCTGTTCGCGCTGTGCGAGCTGCCCGATCCCGATCCGGGAAGCGCCACGGCATCCTGTGTAATTCCGCAGCCGGTGCTCGACGCGCTGCGGAGCTTCAGAGGGCCCGCGCTCGTCCTCGGGCCTGCGCAGGACGTGCTGGCCGCGAATGCGTTCGCCGAGGCGCTCTACGACTTCGATGGCTTTCGCGGTGAGTTCGGCCGCAACCTGATCGCGCGTGCGCTGCTTGATCCGGCGCGGCGGGATTTCTATGTCGACTTCGACGCGGGCCTCCGCAACTCGATCGCGATGCTGCGTCTCACGCACGCGCGTCACCGCGGCGACGAGCGGTTCGAGGGGCTGGTGCGGCATCTCTCCGCCAACAGTCCCGAGTTCGTTCGGATCTGGACCGAGCAGGAGACCACGTTGCCTGCGACGATCCCGCTGCGGATCTGGTCGAGTGTGTTCGGGCGGCTCGATTTCAACTCCGTCCGCTTCGGGATCCCGGAGCTCGCCGATCACCTCGTCGTGCTGCTGTCGCCGGTGGACGATGCGACGCGGGAGCGGATCGCCCGGTGGGAGTCGGGGGCGACTGTTGGTGGTTGAGGCTTAGCGACTAACCGATCGGCGTCGCAGACGCCGTCCTGTAGGGTGATGGGGAGGGATTCGAGGGTGGCTTCGAAGGCGAGGAGGTTTTCGGGGCGGTCGTCTACCAGGAGCACGCTGGGTAGCGTTGCTTGGTCTGGCGGAGGCCGGTTGGGAAGCGACGTGAGAGGAGACACGAAGGTTGCGGCTGGACGGCTGTACTGCGGGCGCGAGCGAGGGGCAGTGCTCTACGGTACGTGACGGGGCGAAGGGACGCGCGGGTGATTCTCGGCGTCGCCGGCCGTTCACGGATTCAGCCAGTAGCTGACCTTGAACAGGAGCACGTTGCTCGGCCGTACCGCGAACAGATCGCCTGCGCTCCCTGCGACGTCCAGCCGGCCGACCGTTCTCCCGCGCAGCTCCGCGTCGACGCCGCCGAGCCGCTCGGCGCGATCCTGCTGCCAGACGAGGTAGAGGGTGCTCCCCTC
>JBDSDB010000137.1:0-9156 GCA_039920785.1 Gemmatimonadaceae bacterium | reverse complement strand
CCATTGGCCGCTCGGCCCAAGGCCGAGCCCGACTCGCTGCCCTCGGTGCGGATCCGATCGCGCTCGACATCTTCGACGCGGAGGCGGCGCGCCGCGCCATGGCTGGACACGACGTCGTCATCAACCTCGCGACCCACATGCCGAGCTCCGTGTTCCGCACGATGCTCCCCTGGGAATGGCGCGAGAACGACCGCATTCGCCGCGAGGGCGCTTCCACGCTCGCCGAGGCCGCGCTCGCCGCGGGAGTGTCGCGCTTCATCCAGGAATCGTTCGCCCCCGTGTACGCGGACGGTGGCGCGAAGTGGATCGACGAGAGCTGGCCACAGCGGCCGGCCCCCTACAACCGCACCGTGCTCGACGCGGAGCGATCGGCGAACCGTTTCACCGGCCTGGGCGGCGCGGGCATCGTGCTCCGCTTCGCCGGCTTTTACGGCGCCGACCCGTTCCTGCGCGACATGCTCGCCGTCGTCCGGCGCGGATGGGCGCCCGTTCCGGGGCGTGGCGACGCGTACTGGTCGTCGGTTTCCCACGCCGACGCCGCCAGCGCCGTGGTCGCCTCCCTCGCGCTGCCGGCGGGGACGTACAACGTGTGCGACGACGAGCCGCTGACGCGCCGATCGTTTGCCGACGCCCTCGCCGACGCAGCCGAGCTGCGGTCTCCTCGTCTCATGCCCAGCTGGATGACCGCCGTGGGCGGTAAGCTCATGGAGCTCCTCTCTCGATCGCAGCGCATGAGCAATGCGAAGCTGAGAGGCGCGAGCAACTGGCAGGCGAAGTGGCCAAGCGCGCGCGAAGGATTGAGGGTTGCCGTCGTCGAGCTGTCGGAGGTTGCCTCCGGTCGTCTACGCCCTACAACGCCTTCTTGATCGCCGCCTCGAGATCCTGATCGCCGCCGACCCCCGTATACACGACCTTGCCGTGCTTGTCGATCACGACCACGTGCGACGTCGCCGGCACGTCCCAGTTCCCCGTCGCGTTCCCCGTCGCGTCGAACAGCTGGATCCCCGGCACCTTGTACCGAGCGACGTGCAGCCGCACCCGGTTGAGGCTCTGGTTCACGCTCACCGAGACGCCGACGAACTTCACCTTGCCGCGGTACTTCTGCTCCACCCGCCGAAGCTCCGGAAGCAGATGCTCACAGTTCTCGCACCAGGTGGCCCAGAACTCCACCAGCGCCGGCCCTGTCCCGATCACTCTGGCGAGCGAGATGGATTGGCCCTCCAGCGTCTGAACCTGCGCCAGCGGCATGGTCGCCCCGATGGGCAGGCCGCCATCCTGAGCAGATGCAGAGCTCGGCAGGGTCAGCGAGGCGAGGGCGACGAACGCGAGGCCAGCGAAACGAAGTCGGGTCATATCAGCAGTTGTCCCATCTTGATGAGGTAGTATTCCGCAGCACCAAACATCACCAGCGCAAAGATCTTTTTTACCGTCACCATCCAGGCACCAGCGCGAGGTAATCGCGCCAGTGAACCGCTAGAGAGCCCGACTACGACCAAGAGCGTCGACATGCCGAGCGAGAAGGTGAGCAGGTAGAGGAAGCCCAGACCGGCGCTGTGGGTCACCGTCACCCATGTCAGCACGGCTGCCATCACGGGCGCCGAACAGGGGGCGGCGACAAGACCGCTCATCGCTCCCATCGCGAATGCCCCCGAGAACCGCCCCGCCGTCCCCATCGTCGCCGCCCGCTGTGTGATACCCGCCGGAAGCCGAATTGGTATCACGTCCAACATGCCGAGCCCGGCCAGCAGCAGCAGGTTCGCCATGGCGAAATACAGCCACGGGTTGGTGCTCACGCTCCCGAACAGCGTCCCCGTCAGGCCGGCGAACACGCCGAGCGCTGAGTAAACCAGCGCCAGGCCGGCCACGTAGGTGAAGGTCAGGAGCACTGGCCGCAGGCGTGACGTCGTGCCGTCGCTCGCGGTTTGGCCCCCGACGATCGCCGCCGTGATCGGGATCATGGGGTAGACGCATGGCGTCAGGCTCGTGAGCACCCCGCCCACGAAGAGGGCCGGCAGCGCGAGCGCTGGATTGCCGTTCAGTAGCTGAGCGATCGAGCCGTCTGGCAAGGCAGGGGGGGCGAAAGCTTAACGGTCATGATGCTGCCGCGTCGTATTCGGAAGGTACCAGCGCATCGAGGAGTCGCCATGTCGTCACCATGCAAGAACGCATCTCGTCGCGGAACCGTTCACGCGGTGCTCGCGCTCTCGCTGGTCACTCTTCCGCTTCTCGGCGCCGCGCACGACACGGATCCCGCCTCGCTCCACATGCTGATGACGCCCGTCCGCGCCGGTACCCCCGCGGACAGTACTCGCGCCGCGGCCGTGATCCACACGCTGCGAGCCGCGATTGGCAAGTACCGCGATACCACCGCGGCGGTGGCCGATGGCTACAAGATGTTCGCGCCACAGATCAAGCAGCAGAAGGTCTACCACTTCAGCAACGGCTGGCTCGGGCTCAAGGAACAGTTTCGCTTCGATCCCGCGAGACCAACCTCACTGCTCTACAAGAAAGGGCGGGACGGCAACTTTCAGCTCATCGGGGCGATGTACGTCGCGCCCAGGCGGTTCGGGCCCGACGAGCTCGACGCGCGCATCCCTCTTGGCGTCGCGCGGTGGCACAAGCATATCAACTGGTGCATGCCCCCACGGGGCAAGGCGGAGCGCTGGCTCGAGCGGGAAAACGGACTTCCCGTGTTCGGCCCCGAGAGCCCCATCGCCACGAAGGTCGAGTGTGACGCGGTGCGCGGCGTCTTCCGCGAGACCATTCTGGGCTGGATGGTGCACGCCAACGTGTTCGCCGGCGACGACCCGAAGACGATCTGGGGCGACGACCACGCGGGGCACGACATGCACGAGGGGATGAAGCACGACGAGATGTAGATTGACGGATCGGGGATGTGACGCGTTCGTCGCGCGGTCGCGAGTGATCGCGGGGAGCGCGAGCGGGCGAGTCTGAAGGGTGACAGAGAGGAGTGACCGCGACCCCACGACGTCCCCCTCAGCCGGCGAAACGGTCGCCGCAGCACGCCCGTAGGCCCTGAATGACGTTCGATTCGTATGCCCGGCGAGCCCGCCGAAGGAGCTTCGATTGCCCGACATGATGAGCGAGCAGGCCACGACCAGTCTCGGACTGCAGTCCGCGGGCGGTAACGATGTGTCCACCGCGCATCGCTCTGCGCTCCAGGCACGCTCGATGGACATGCAGTTGCGCGTGGCCGAGCTCGCGATGCAAACCAACGATCTTCGGGAGCAGCGTGATCGCGCCACCCGCACGGAGCAGGTGCGGCTCGACAAGCAGCTTGCCGATGCGCAGAAGGAACTCTCCGTTGCCGCGGTGAGGCTCGACGCGACGAACGCAGAACTCGCCCGATTGCAGAAGTCGCAGGACCTGATACTGACCACCACCACGCAGCCTCCGCCGGCTCCTGCGTTTCCCAGCGGTGAGCAGATCATGCAGCTCAGCCTCGGCGGGATGCTGCTCATGTTCCCGCTCGTGTTCGCGCTCGCGCGGCGGCTCTGGGTACGCGGCGGGCGGACTGTGGGGACGGTCGACATCGAGGCGAGCCCGCGACTGCAGCGGATGGAGCAGGCGATCGAATCTATCGCCATCGAGGTGGAACGCATCGGCGAAGCGCAGCGCTTCGCGACCAAGTTGCTCTCGGAGCGGCAGGGCGACCCAATCGCGAATCGTGCGGCGGCTCTTCCGCTGACGGCCGCCCGCCGCGAGCCCGGGACCATCACGCCACACTGAGCTCGAAACCGGTTAGCTCCCGACCTATTCTGGAGATGTCAGCTGTCAGGAACGAGCCGGACAACCCACTCCCGCTGCACCGAGATGGGCGAGGCCGCGGGAGCATGACTGTCGGACGTGATGATCGTGTAGCGCTCAGTCTGGGAGTGGACCCGCTCGAGCATCGTGTTGTCCGCAACTCGGACGAGCGTCGAACCCTCGCCGTGTGCGACGATCACCACCCTGACGAGGGTCGTGCCGGCGTGCTGCCGTCGTTCGATGGAATCAGTCGTGACGACACGCACTCGCCGCGCGACGCTGCCGCCGACGCGCGCGTCACCCGTCACCATCATTCGGCGCACCTTGCGGATGTGGCGGGTACCACCTTGAACAAGTGAGTCCGACCGGCTTGTGACCTCCACCCAGCGAGAGCCGGCACCGCCGCGTCGCGGAGGAAGATTGACGAGGAAGTCCTCGAAGCGGAACTGAAGCTCGTCGTCAGCGATCGTACCGCCGTCGTTCGTGCGGCGGAGCAGCCTTCCGATCGCGCACTTGCCGTCGCTCCAGCCGTACTGCGCGATGCTGCCGGGCATGGAGCGCGGCGGTGCGGTGCCCACTGTCGATTCGCGCGTGAGGTAGGCGAACGACACCCGCCCTGGACTCTCGCGACGAGCCACGATCACCCCATGGTGTTTCTGCACATCGGCGATCGTGCGCTCGCCGGTGCCAGTGCGCCGCGTTCTGGAGGCCGATTCGTCATAGCGCAGCGCCTTCCGAAGCGCGCACGGTTCGCGAGCCATGCGCGACGACCTGACTCTCGCCGCGCCACCTCCGAGCAGCAGCATGCCGGGCATGAGTGCGGTCCAGAAGGCGAAACTATGCATGCAGCGTCCCGGGGCCAGCGAAGTGAGCGAGCAGGGCGGACTCGAACGCCGCGCGATCCTGCACGTCTGCCCCGCCGGCCAACAGCGCTCGCGAGCCGATGTCCCGGAGCCTGCCCTCGTGCAGCACCAGAAAGTGAGAACAGGTATCCATCAAGTCTGCCGACGCCTGTGCCGACACGACGGCGAACTCCGTCTCCGGAAGGCCGCGCTGCAATCGCGTCACGAGCTCTCGTCGCCGACGGATGTCGAGCGCCGAGAAGGGCTCGTCGAACAGTCGCAGCGTGGCGTTGGACTCGGCCGTGATCATCGCCGCGACGAACTGAAGCTGGCCCGTGGACAGAGCAGACGTATGCTTCGCCGAAAGCTCGGTCAAACCCCATGCGCGAAGCAGACCGTCCACGTCCACCGTCGGAGGCAACCCGAGCTGCACCGCCTCGCGCACGGTCAGCCACGCGGGAAGCGCGGGATGTTGAAGCATGAGGGCCACGGTCTCGACACGGCGATCGTCGATCGTCAATTGCGCCTTCTCCGCGACGATGCCGGCGATGCAGTGCATCCACGAAGTCTTGCCAGCGCCGTTCAGTCCCACGAGACCAACGACCGCCCCACCAGGAAGCGCGATCACTCCCCGCTCCACGACGACTCGGCCCCCGCGAACGACGTCGCCGAACGCGATACGAAGCATGTCTCAGGCCCTGCCGAGTGTCTTCACTGCCACCCTGTGCGCGACCGCCAGCGCGGCCAGCGTGTAGAGCAGATGGTGCACGAGCGTGCCCGATGTGGAGTGCAGCGAGAGGGCGGGGATGAAGATGAACAGCGCCCGCTTCGCCATGCCCTGCAGCAGGACGTCGAACTTGATCGCGTACCACGCGGCGGCGCCGATGGGCATGACGACCAGGAGCAGAGTGCTGAGCATCCAGCCGGCTGCCGAGCGAGTCCAGGTACCGACGGCCGTGCCGAAGACGGTCCAACAGACGCTCGCGGTACAAATGCCAATGGCGATACGGGCGAAGCCCGGCGGGAGTGCATGTGCAGTGGTCGCGAACGCGGCGGCGTACGTAGTCAGCCACACGAGGCACGACAGCAGCCCGAAGGCCGCGGCGACGATGAATGCAGCGGTGACGTATCCACCTGCGGAATAGCGATGTACCGTGAGGAGCGGCAACAGCCACTTGCTCGCTCGGTCCTGGTGAACTCGACTCGCCGCGAGGAGCGAGAGCACGACGAGCAACCCCGCACTGGTGTTCGTGAGGTAGGACGCCGCCTCCCTTGCGAGCTCCGTCTGGCCGCTTGCCATCCGTGCCAGCTCACCCTCGGCCTGACCGACGAGCATGCCGCTCGCCACGAGGGTGGCGAGCATCAGCAGTCCGGTTCGCGTGCGCAGCTCTCGTCGCGCCAGACATGCGCCCAGCCGAGTCCATGCGAGTGCTCGAGCCTGTGGCATCAGTGTGCCAGCTCCGTGCGCGTGGCCACTGCGCGGCGTTCGAGATCGGCACCGGTGACGAACGAGAGCTCGCTGCGCGCGCCTCGTGTGCGCAACCAGAGGCAGCCATTCGCATCGCACCCACGGAAGCCGTCCATCGGACCCAGGAGCAGCGGCGCCTTCGGTGATTCCAGGAGATCGCGCTGCGGTATCTGCAGCTCGACGGAATCCGGCGTCACCAGCCGCACCCAGACGTCGCGATTGCCGGAGGCGAGGCGATCGACATAGAGCGGGAGCGGATCGGGCCACTCGATTGCGCGCGCGTATCTCATCCCCAACGAACGCTGCATGCTCCGCATCCCCTGCCACTCGGCAGGCGCCGGAGACGTGTATCGAACTGGCGATGGCCCGCAGACACGTTTCAGGAGCGAGTCTGCCCGACCATCGAACACCGCGATGCAGTTGGAGTAGCCGTCGCCGAATGAGACCTCGCTGGCTCCGATGGTCAGCAGATTCTTCGGTCCCAACAGCGAGCCCCATGAGCCGTCGGCCGCGAACCGGGGGTGCCGATGCCTGAGGGTGAAGTGGCGACCGCTGTCGCTCGAGGCGAAGAGGACACCGAACACCGTGTCGCGCCCGTGGGACAGGCGACACTCTCCCGAGAGCAGCAGCGTGTGGCCGCTGCCACGAATCTGCGGGCGCAGAATCTTGCAGGGCGCCTGAGGATCGAACGAGGCGATCGATCTGCCGTCGTCGCGAGCGATCAGGTAGATCCGGTTGGTGAGATCGACGACGGCAAGCAGGCTGTCGCCGCTGAACAGCGTGATGCTCGTCAGCCATCTCTTCTTGGCGTCGACGCTGATGCGCTTCGTGACCTGCCACTCGCCGTCGACTCGTTCGATGCGAGCAATGCTGCCCGTCCGCGCGTCGGCGGCGAAGAGCAGCTGCCCGTGAGACGCGAAGCCGGCGTTCGCGGATGCCGAGTCGCGCAGAGCATGGAAGGCGATGGCGGGCGTCCCGCGATCCGATTGCCAGGCAATGGCGTTCATCGAGCCCGAGTGATCGGTGCCGCTGCACGATACGCCGGCCGCGCAGCAGACGGCGCTCACCAGGGAACCGACCCTCCGGGCGCGATGCGCCGCCCCTACCTGGCAACGGTTGCTCATTGCCTAGTTGCCGGTGACGGCATCGGCGAACTCGCGATCACAGGCGAGGAGATCGGCCACGCCTCCCCAGTAGCACTGCGAGTCCCGAATCCAGCTGCTCGAGCTGTCCAGGCACCCGTAGTACGCCGAGTACGCCGAGCTCCGGCACTGCTGCCAGTACTGCGAGGGCGTCTCGGCCGCTGCGGAGCGGGTGTTGAGCCCGAGGACCGCCATCGCCGCCGCGGGGATCGCCAGCAGGGTGAGCCTCTTCATGGAATACCTGACCTTTCTATGCTCCTGCGTGTCCCGTACACCGTCGTTCGCGATGCTCGGGGATCGCCTTGAAGCCGTTCGTGGGACGGCTGAGCAGCTGGCTAGACGGCACACGGACTGGCTTCATAGTGTGAACTCCACCGTCGAGCGTCTCGTGTCGGACAGGAGGCGCGTCGAGTGGATGGCCAAGATCGCACGCACGGCGCGAACGGCCGCACCGAACGAGCGCAGAGCGTAGCAATACGCTGCAGGGCGCTCACGCGTGCGCGCGTTGCATGACGAGTGCGTCGCAACGCGTTGCACGCCCCGTCGCGTCGCCCCACACTCGGCGCAACGATGTCACACGTTCTCGCTTTCACGCTGCGCATGACAGGGCATCTCTTCCCGTTCGTGCCCATCCTCACCGAGCTGGCTCGCCGAGGCCACTCCGTCACGCTCGCGCTGGCCGGCGATGGAGCGCAGCCATTCCTCGACGGCATCCAAACCGTGAATGTGCCCTGGCCAGTGCCGGAGCAGAGAACGGACGGGGCGCCCGCGCCCCGCCTCGCACCCTTCCCACCAGTCGATGTGTTCGCGCAGTTCGGCGAGATGCTGGCAGTCGGCCTGCATCGCGTGATCGCGCGCGACCGGCCTTCGTTCGTGCTCCTCGATCCGATGTTGTGGGGCGGCATGATCGCCTGCGAAGCGTCGCGCACTCCGTGGGGTACCGTGGCGCACAATCCCCTGTGCTTCCGCGGGTTGGGGCCAGACGCGAGAGGGCCGGCATTGCCGCCACCGACAAGCTGGTCGGCAGAGTTGAGACATCGCGTCGTCGACGCGGCCATGCGTCTCGAGACGCGAGACCATCTCGCGGCGGTGAATCTGATCCGGCGCACCTGGCGGCTGGCACCGCTGTCACAGCTCTCCGAGCTGCTGACGCGACCTCCCCTGATCCTCGCGACCACGGCCGAGCCGTTCGAGTATCCTCGCACCGACTGGCCGAGCACGTTGCGGTTCGTCGGGCCGATGATCTGGGATCCGCCAGAGACACGGCGTGCCTCGTTCGACGCGACCGATCCACGCTCGCTGGTGCTCGTCACCGACTCGACGGCGACGGCGAACGCGCCTTCACGCGGATGGACTGACAAGGTGCTGACCGCGCTCTCGGAGGAGCCGTATCACGTCGTGGCGACCGTTCCCGCGGATGGCGCGGGTACGTCGGAGCGAGCGCCACTCGCGCACTCCACACTGCTGCCATTCACCGCGTGCGTCGTGTGTCACGGCGGTCCCGGAATCGTGCACAAGGCGCTGTGGTTCGGCGTGCCCGTCGTCTGCGTTCCGTTCGCGTACGATCGCTACGAGGTCGCGAGGCGAGTGGAGACGTCCGGAGCAGGGGTGACGCTACCGATCGAGCGGCTCACGCACGCGGAGATCACACGCGCCATACGGCGGGCCATCGCGCTCGAGCGAGGTGCCCAAGCCATCGGTCACTGCTTCAGAAGCGCGGGCGGGCCCAGTGCCGCCGCTGACGCGATCGAGCAGCACATGGAGTGACGCACGCGCAGCATCGGTGCAGTTTCCCATCTCATCGCCGAAGAGGCACGCCGACTGCGGAGCGACGCCTGACCTCGCTTGAAGCTAGGCGCCAGTGGTCTCGCGGAAGCTCGCTCTCGCGCGACGCGACCGAGAGTGCCATCTTCGTCGATCCCCCTCCTCCCCATGA
>JBDSDB010000136.1:0-20254 GCA_039920785.1 Gemmatimonadaceae bacterium | reverse complement strand
ACCGAAGACGCGGCGCTGTTCACCGACGGCAATCTGCGGCGCTATCGTGCGGTGGTCTTCATGAGCACCACCGGCGACGTGCTGGACGCGGCGCAGCAGGACGCACTCGAGCGCTACATCCAGGCTGGCGGCGGCTGGGTTGGCGTGCACTCCGCCACCGATACCGAGTACGAGTGGCCGTGGTACGGCAAGCTCGCTGGCGCGTGGTTCAAGAGTCACCCGCAGAACCCGAACGTGCGCAAGGCAACCTTCCGCGTGCGCGACAAGAGTCACGTCTCCACCGCGGGCCTTCCCGACACATGGGAGCGTGAGGACGAGTTCTACAACTACAAGTCCATCAATCCGGATCTCCACGTCCTCGTCGACATCGACGATAAGAGCTACCAGGGCGGTGAGAACGGCGATAACCACCCGATGAGCTGGTACCACGAGTTCGACGGCGGGCGCGCGTGGTACACGAACATGGGTCACACCGAGACCACCTACGCCGAGCCGATGTTCGTGAAGCATCTGGCGGGCGGCATCAAGTGGGCGATCGGCACGCGCCCGCTCGACTACACGCGCGCGAAACCCGAGGAGAATCGCTTCACCAAGGTCGTCCTCGCCGAAGCGCTCGACGAGCCGGTGGAGCTGGCCGTGCTTCCGGGGGAGAAGATCCTGTTCATCGGCCGCAAGGGCACGGTGAATTTGTACACGCCCGCGACGAAGCGCGTCACGCAGATCGCCAAGATCCCGGTGAGCCTCAAGTACACCACGGGCGACGTCGCCGAAGACGGCCTGCTCGGCCTCGCCGCCGATCCGAGCTTCGCGCGGAACGGGTTTGTGTACATGTTCTACTCGCCCGCCGGCTCTGCGCCCAAGAACGTGCTCGCCCGCTTTCACATGAAGGGCGACTCGCTCGATCTCAAGTCGGAGAAGGTGATGCTCGAGGTGCCCGTGCAGCGTGACCAATGCTGTCACACCGCCGGCTCCATCGCCTTCGACGCGAAGGGCAACCTCTTCGTCTCCACGGGCGACAACACCAACCCGCACGCCTCCGGCTACGCCCCGATCGACGAGCGGCCCAACCGCGGTCCGTGGGACGCGCAGAAGTCGTCGGCCAACACCAACGATCTGCGCGGCAAGATCCTTCGCATCCATCCCGAGCCCGACGGCTCATACACGATCCCGGATGGAAATCTCTTCCCGAAGGGAACGGCGAAGACGCGTCCGGAGATCTACACGATGGGCCATCGCAACCCATATCGCATCTCGGTCGACAAGCACACGGGATTCCTCTATTGGGGCGACGTCGGCCCCGACGCGTCGGCCGATTCGGCGCAGCGCGGCCCCGCGGGACACGACGAGGTGAACCAGGCGCGCCGCGCCGGCAACTTCGGCTGGCCATACTTCGTCGGCGACAACAAGGCCTACTTCGACTACGACTTCGCCACGGGCACGCCGGGCAAGCTGTTCGATCCGGCGCATCCGGTGAACGAGTCGCCGAACAGCACGGGTCTCACGGAGCTCCCACCGGCGCAGAAGGCGTTCATCTGGTATCCGGCGGCCGCGTCGCCCGACTTCCCGCTGGTGGGCAGCGGCGGCCGCACCGCAATGGCGGGCCCCGTGTTCCATCGCGCGGACTTCCGCGCCTCGCCGCGTGCCTTCCCGGCCTACTACGACGGCAAGCTGCTCGAATACGAGTGGATGCGCGGCTGGGTCATGGCGGTCACCATGAACAACAACGGTGACTTCGTGTCCATGGAGCGCTTCATGCCGAGCCAGAAGTTCAGCAATCCGATCGAGCTGGAGTTCGCGCCGAGCGGCGACCTTTACATGCTCGAGTATGGGACGGGCTGGTTCCGGGGCAATCCCGACGCGCGCCTGGTACGCATCGAGTACAACGGTGGGAACCGCAAGCCGATCGTCGTCGCAGACGTGGACAAGGACGCCGGTCCGCTGCCGTTGAAGGTCGCGCTCTCTTCGAAGGGCACTACCGATCCAGACGCCGACGCGCTTCGCTATGAGTGGACGATCACGGGGCCGAAGGGCGTCGCGCCGATCAGGCTCGCCGAGCCGAACCCGACATACACCTTCGCCAGGGCGGGCGTGTACACGGCGACGCTCGCCGTCACCGACGCGAAGGGCGCACGCACGACATCGAGCCTCGACATCGCCGCGGGCAACGAACCACCGCATGTGGCGCTCGACATCGTCGGCGGCAACAGGTCGTTCTACTTCCCCGGTACGCCCATCCGCTACGCGGCGCGTGTGACCGATCGCGAGGACGGCTCGCTCGCCGACGGGAAGATCGCGGCGGACCGCGTGACGGTCACGGCGGATTACTTCAAGGACGGCGTCCCGACGGCGGCCGCGCCGGTGGCCGGACATCGCGCCCCGCCCGCGCCCGTCGCGCACGCGGAAGGGAAGAAGCTGATCGAGGGAAGCGACTGCCTCGCCTGCCATCAGATGGATCGCAAGTCGATCGGTCCCGCGTACACCGCTGTGGCGCAGAAGTATCGCGGCGACGTGGCGGCGCTCACCAAGCTCGTGACGAAGGTGAAGGGTGGCGGATCCGGCGTCTGGGGCGAGGTGATGATGCCGCCACATCCGCAGCTCACGGATGCGCAGGCCACGCAGATGGTCGCCTACGTGCTGAGCCTCGGCGCCAAGTCGGCCGGTCCATCGCTCCCGGTGAAGGGCGAGTACACGCCGCCCGCACAGGCGGCGACGTCGCCGGGTGTGCCGCAGCAAGGCGTCGTCGTCCTGCACGCCGCGTACACCGATCAGGGAGCGAACGGGCTCCCCGGCGCGACGCGCGATGAGACACTCATGCTCCGCGCGCCCACGATCATCGTCGCCACCGGCGAGCTGGGCGAAGGCGTGTCGAAGATGCAGGTGCCGCAGATGCCGGTCACGATGACCATGCCCAGCAAGTCGGGCAGCTACTCGCGGTTCAAGCAGATCGACCTGACGGGGATCTCGGAGGTGGTGATCGCCGCGACCGCGCCCGCCCAGTATGCAGTCGGTGGCAAGGTCGAAGTCCGTGTGGATTCGGCGACGGGGCCGCTGCTTGGTGAGACGGAGATGCTGGCCGCCTCGCCGGGTGCGAACACACCGCCGGCACAGCTCCATGCCGCGCTCACGCCGACGAGCGGGATGCACGACGTCTACTTCGTTTTCCGGAACGAGCAGGCCAAGGCGCAGCAGATGATGCTCATCGTGTTGACGGCGACGTTCGTGAACGGCGCGAGCCCCACGGCGACCACCGGCACCCGCTAGCCCCGCACGCACCGTGCGACCGGATGCCGCGTCCAGCGGCATCCGGCCGATGTGCGTACGCACATCAGCTCCGATGACTGTACGACTTTTGGCATGGTCGTCGGGTGCATGGAGGAAGCCCGCGGACCACGGTCCGCCGCCGGTAGACGAGTCGAGAGGCACGCACATGATCGAACGCGCTCCCCGCACGTGGTTCACCCTGTCTCGCGTTATCCTGGCCGGCATGCTCGCCGCCTTCCTCGTGACGCCCGTCGTCGCCCAGGCGGACGCCCAGCAACTCCCGCCGGCGAGCGCCGCGGTTGCCAGTCCGGCCGCGAGCTCAGAGCCGAAGAGCTGGACCGCCGCCGAGGACCGGCAGCAGATGATGGACCAGCTGGGGATCAAGGCACTTCGCCCCGGGCCGAGCGGCAACGAGCAGGCTCCGAACCACGCGAACTACGACGAGGCGGCGGCGAACCCGTTCCCCGTGCTGCCCGAACTTCTCAGGTGGAAGAACGGTCGCACGGTGACCACACCTCGGCAGTGGACACAGCGCCGCGCCGAGATCATCGAGGACTTCGAGCGCGAGGTGTACGGCCGCGTGCCGAAGCGCGTCCCCAAGGTGACGTGGACCGTCACGGCGACGGACACCGGAACCGTAGGCGGGCGCCGCGTGATCGGCCGACAGCTCACCGGCCACGTCGACAACACGTCGTATCCGGCGATCAGCGTGGACATCCCCGTCACGCTCGTGCTGCCAGCCGACGCGAAGGGGCCGGTGCCCGTGATGATCATGTTCCGCGGAGGAAACCTTGCAGCCGCACTGGGCCGGCCCGCACCGCCGGGCGTGCGCTCTGCGGGGCCAGGTGGGTTCGTGCCTCCGCCTCCCGCACCGGGAAGCGACGCGCCCGCCACCGAGCAACTCGTCGTCGACGGCTGGGGCTTCGCGTTCCTCAATCCCACGGCCGTGCAGGCGGACAACGGCGCCGGCCTCACGAAGGGGATCATCGGCCTCGTGAACAAGGGCAAGCCGCGCAAGCCCGACGACTGGGGCGCGTTGCGCGCCTGGGGGTGGGGAGCGTCCCGATTGCTCGACCATCTCGCGACCGATGGTGCGGTGGACGCGAAGAAGGTCGGGATCGAGGGCGTCTCGCGTTACGGCAAAGCCGCTCTCGTGACGATGGCGTTCGACCAGCGCTTCGCGGTGGTGCTCATCGGATCGTCGGGGAAGGGCGGCGCCGCGCTGCATCGGCGCAACTTCGGCGAGGCGGTAGAGAGTTTGACGGCCAGTGGTGAGTACCACTGGATGGCGGGGAACTATCTCAGATACGGCGCGTCGGACGGGCGATTCGGCAGTCAGGATGCGAGTCGGCTTCCGGTCGATTCACACGAGCTGATCGCGCTGTGCGCGCCGCGACTCACCTTCGTCAGTTACGGCATTCCGGAGAAGGGCGACTCCAAGTGGCTCGACCAGCAGGGAAGCTTCATGGCCACGGTCGCCGCGCAGCCGGCCTTCCGTCTCGTTGGCGCCCGCGATCTGGGAGTGAGCGACGACTATCGCACGGCGAAGATGCCGCCGGTGAATGCCGGCCTGCTCGACGGTCACCTCGCGTGGCGGCAGCACGACGGCGGCCACACTGACGCACCGAACTGGAAGTACTTCCTGCCGTGGGTAGACGGGTTCTTCAAGCGCTCCTACACGCCGGCGCCGCCCGTGCCCGCGACGGCACCGAGCGCGAGCGCGCCCATCGCGCCGCGGGCGCCGTGGCCCGCGGACCGTGCCACGCCGCGCACGGACTCGAACTCGATGAAGGCGCACCAGCAGCTCCTCGCCAAGCGCACACAGGGGAAGATCGACGTCTACTTCGAGGGCAACTCCATCACGCGCCGGTGGGGCGCCACCGACTATCCGCAGTTGCTGGAAAACTGGAAGGCCAACTTCTCCGGGTGGAACGCCGCCGACTTCGGTTGGGGCGGCGACCGGATCGAGCACATGCTCTGGAGGTTGGAGAATGGAGAGCTCGACGGGGTGAGCCCGAAGGTCATCGTCATCCTCGCCGGTACCAACAACGTGGGGCAGGTGCCTGGCGGCGCGGCGAAGGTGGACGACATCACGCGCGGCATGCGCACGTTGATCAACCTCTGCCGGCAGAAGGCGCCGAACGCGACGATCATCCTCACCGGCATCTTCCCGCGCAGCGACAACTCCGCCACCGCGGTCGAGATCAATGGCGAGATCCGGCAGATCAACGCGAACCTGTCGCGCTTCGCCGACGGAAAGACGATCCGGTACATCGACGTCAACGACAAGCTCGCCGACCGCGATGGGACGCTGTTTCCCGGCGTGATGGGAGATGCGCTGCACCCGACCCTCAAGGGCTACCAGATCTGGGCCGACGGATTGAAGCCGGTGCTGACCGAGCTGCTCGGTCCACCTGCGGCCACGGATCAGGCCCCGCCACCGACGGGTGATCCGAGCGCGCGACGGCCGTGAGCGTGTCGCGCGGCGAACGTGGTCAGGTGATCGCGCGCGGGATGGCCATGTACACGCGCGTGATGAAGGCGTGGAACTCCAGCATGTAGGCGGCGAGGAACTCCTTCGTCGTCTCGTCCGTGACATCGCCGTCGTCCGTGACGAGGCCGGGAGTGAACTGGATGTATGCCTCGATCGCGTTCATCAGCGGCGAGTTGCAGAAGGCAAGAATGCTCCGAAGATGTTGCTGACCGACGGCCGTCCCGATCTTGCCGGGTGACGTGCCGATCACGGCCGACGGCTTTCTCGCGAACGAATTCTTTCCCCACGGCCGGCTCCCCCAGTCGATGGCGTTCTTGAGCGCGCCCGGGATCGATCGGTTGTACTCGGGCGTCACGAACAGGATCGCGTCGACGCCAGCGATGGAGTCTTTCAGCGCTCGGCCGGCGGGCGGATAGTCCGCGTCGTAGTCCGAGCAGTAGAGTGGAAGGTCGCCGATCGGAATCTCGCGAAGCTCGAGCTCGCGCGGCGCGAGGCGCGTGAGGGCGCGCGAGAGCTTGCGGTTGATGGAGCCCCTGGCGAGGCTGCCGACCATGTAGCCAGCGGTGAAGGTCGTCACGCGGTTTTTCCGTGAGAGGGAGTGGTGCCCAATGGGGCAATCATCACGCCCGTGGGGCCGAGGACGATGATGGTCGGCGCGGCGCTCATGGTCGTGCTCGCGATGCTCGCGCGCTGAGCCGTCCACACACGTCGCCCGAATCAGCTCTTCCGCACCACCCACGTCCCCATCGAGCGGAGCCCGTCGACGACCGTGCTCTTGAGCGGATCCAGCAGCGCGCCGCCGAGCCGTCTCGTCACGTCGATCAGCATCTCGTGATCCACGAGATAGCGCGCGCTGCCGTCCGGCAGCACGAAACGTCGTCCGCCGAGTGGCTGAAGCTCCGTCTGCCCGACTGACGTCGCCAACCGGGCGAACAGTATTCCGCCAGGCGCCAGCACGCGCCACATCTCGCTCACCATCGCCATCCAGTGCGCGTCGTCCCTGGCGAAGTGCAGCACCGCGCACGAGATCACGACGTCCACTGATCCGCTCGCGAGCGAGAGCGCTTCGATCTGCTCCACGCGAAAACGGTCCGCCGCGAGACGCGGCGCGAGCTGGGCCGCGAGCCGCTGCATGTGTTCGATGGCGTCGAGGCGCTCGTCGACGCCCCACACCTCGAACCCCTCGCGCATGAGGAAAACGAGGTTGCGCCCGGTTCCGCATCCAGCGTCGAGCACGCGCATCTCCTCGGTGATGCGTCCACGGAGAAGTTGATCGAACAGGTACACGTCGATGCTGCCGTACTGCGCTCGAAGCCGCTCCGCGAGCGGCGTCATGCGGCGGCGCGGCGACTGCGCTTGCTGCCGGCGATCACGTTGAGGTCTTCACCAAAGTGGCCGGTCCGCCCTACGGCGAGCAGATCATCGCGCAGGCTGACAGGTAGCGTCATCCTTTCCCGAAGCGCTCGAAGCGGTACGCCAGCTCCGGTCCCCCATCGCCCTCGTACGCCAGCTTTGCCATGAGCATCGCGAACTGCTCGATGTCCCGCGCCGACGCGAGTGGCCCGAGATCGATCGGATCGAAGCCGGCGTCGCGGATCAGCTCCGCCACGACCTCCTTCGCGGCGGCGTCGTCGCCGCAGTACAGGAGGCTGGCCGCGAATCCATGCCCCCGCTCGGCGAAGACGTCGAACAACACTTCACTCGGGACGCTCCCGAACGCGGAGACGACGGCCGCCCCGCGTACCTTCCTCGCGAGCTCCTCGGCCCCCGACGAGGTGCGGGCGATCACGAGCTCGGTGTCGTCGTCGTTCATCGGCAGCGTGCAGGTCACGATGATCTTGCCCGTCACGTCGCCGGCCTGCTCAAGCACGTCGTCGATCCGGGACCAGTGCACGGCGACGAGCACGACGTCCGAGTCCTGTACGGCCTCGCGAACCGTACCGGCACGCGCGTTCGCACCCGCGTCGCGCGCCAGCCGCTCGAGCTTCTTCGGATCTTGCGAGTAGCTGAACACCACGTCGTGATCCGCACGGGTGAAGATCGTCCCGAGCTTCCCACCCATCAGTCCCGATCCAAGGATGCCGATTCGCATGTGGCTCCTGCTCCGTTGACGTGACGACTGATCCGACGAGATTCGTCCGAGCGCACGAGCTGCGCCCAGTCGAGCTCCTCTTCGAACATCGAATGCTCGACTGCGCTACCGCGACGACTCCGCGACGCAATCAAGCAGGGATCGGGCGAGTTCCGCCAGCGGCGGGCGCAGCTCAGGTCGTCACGTTGCCGAGTCGCCGGAGTGGGAAGTTCGTTGCAGCTTTAAGGTGAGCAAACCCGAACGACAGGTCCTCATCCCCGAGAGCGCACATGAAACGAGTCACGTTCCTCCTCCTGGCCGCGGCGGGAGTCTACCTCGCCGCGCCCAGCGCGCTGCGTGCCCAGCAGACGCAGGCCCCTCAGCCCTTCTCCGTCGGCAATCCGGTCGGTCTACCCGTCACCCCGACGGCTGATCGACCGTTCGAGGCGGTCTCTCCGAACGTGAAGGTCTACGGCGCGATCTATTCGGCGGAGAGTTGCTCGTACGACGCCAAGCGCGGCGTCATCGTCGTGCCCAATCGCGGCGTTCCGCAGAGCGTGCAAGGCAACAACGCGTGGGTGTCGTTCATCAATCACGACGGCTCCGTGCACACGGCGCGATGGATCGGCGTGCAGTCGCCGGCCGAGCGGGCGAGCCTGACGACGCCGTTCGTGCTCAATGAACCGTACGGCAGCGACATCGCCAACGACATGCTGTATGTCGCCGACCGGGACGGCGGCCTCGCAGCGAATGAGCCGAGCGTCGCCGTCATTCGACGGTTCAGCATGCAGACGGGCGTGCCGGCGGGAGAGATTCGCGTCGAAAAGTCCGCCTGGCTCAACGACATCGAGGTCGCCGACGATGGGACGATCTACGCCACACAGACCGGTGAGGGCGGAGCGAATCCGAATCCCTCGACGTGGCAGCTCCTGAAGATCACTCCCGACGGCACGGCGTCGATCTTCGCGCAGGGCGCTCCGCTTCAACGACCAAACGGCGTCGCCTTCGATCCGCAGGGGAACATCGTCGTCGTCAATGTCGGCGACGCGGCCGTGTTGACATTCTCTCCGGCCGGCCGGCTGCTGAAGACGGAGCAGGCCGCGCAGGCGGGAAACGACGGTCTCGTGATCATGCCGGACGGGACGAAGTACGTGAGCAGCGTGGTGAACGGAGGTGTCTCGCGCATTCGTCCCGGCAAGCCGGCCGAGCTCATCGCGCGGAACATTCCGAGTGCCGCGTCGATGTGCTACGACGCGGGCGCGAAGCAGCTGGTGATCCCGATGAACCCGAACAACGGACTCGCCTTCGTGCGCATCGAGTGATCACTGCGGACGTCATCATCCGTCGCGCGTCTCCCTCGGATCTGCCGGCCATCGGTAAGCTCGGCGCGCTCCTCGTCCGCACGCATCACGACTTCGACGCCGAGCGCTTCATCGCCGCCACGCCGCAGACCGAGCATGGGTACGCCTCGTTCCTCGCGACGCAGCTCGAGGAGCGCAACGTCATCGTCCTCGTCGCCGAGGAGGGCCGTGAGGTACTCGGCTACACCTATGCGGGCGTCGAGGAGCACGACTGGATGGCGCTGCGCGGACCGGCCGGCGTGCTGTACGACATCGTCGTCGATCCCGCCCGTCGCGGGAAGGGCGTCGGCCGGATGCTGCTCGACGCGACGCTCGCGGCGCTCGAGGCCGGAGGAGCGCCGCGAGTCGTGCTCTCGACGGCAGAGCGGAACGAGGTCGCGCAGCGACTGTTCGCGCACGCCGGATTCAGAAGGACGATGATCGAGATGACGCGGGAGCCGGGCGGCGACGTGCAGGGGGCCATCACTGACGACTGACCTCCGCGCTCGCCGCCCCGAGCTTGAGCGCCGTGAGCTGCCCCTGCGCGAGCGAGGACGAGAAGGTCCACTGCTGCGAGAGCATCTCCGACGCCGGCTGCACCATCGTCATCACCGCGCGAGGCTCGCTCGCGACACGCATCGTCACGCGTGCGCCGGTCAACACCGCGAGCCGCATCGACCGTGCGTCCCCGGCCAGCGCGTCCTCGGGAATCCGCAGCGTCGCGCGCGCCCCGGGCTCGACGCGGCCCAGCAGCCACTCGCGCTTGTCGCCGACGAGATAGACGTGCACGTACTCGCGGGCCCCGTTGTCGAAGCGAACAGATCGAGTGGACCCGCCGGCGGGTGCGACCTCGCCCGGCGCCTGGCGCGCGGTCGCGCCCGCGCAGCCGCCCAGCGCGCAGGTGACGGTCAGTGCGGCGGCGAGTGAAACCAGGGTACGGAGGCGTGGCGTAGGCATCGGGTGCTCCATGAGTGGGGACGGCGCGCTCGGCGCCTTGTCCCATAGCGCGCAGAACGCGGACAAACCCACTCATGGTTGGCGGTGTCCAATCGCGGAGACCGCGTTCTCCCTCCAGCCACGAGCTACCATGCCCACCACATCTCCGCCTGTGAGCGCCGAGAGCGCCACGACCACCGCTCAGGACACGAGCGGTCCCTCGGCGCACGCGGTCACTGCGCTGCTGCGCGCGTGGGGAGCGGGCGACGCGAAGGCGAGCGAGGCGCTGGTGCCGCTCGTGTACGCCGAGCTCCGCCGGCAGGCGCGGCGTGCGCTGCGCCGAGAGGGCGAGGGCCACACTCTTCAGGCCACCGCGCTGGTGCACGAGGCATGGCTGCGCCTCGACGGCCAGCACGACGCGCGCTGGGAGAGCCGCACCCAGTTCCTCGCCGTCGCCGCGCAGATGATGCGCCGCGTTCTCGTGGACCACGCACGCACACGCCGCGCGCAGAAGCGCGGGGGCGGCGAGACGCACGTCACGCTGGGCGACGCAGCCAACGCGGTCGCGCCGCACGACCCGGTGGACGTGCTCGCCCTGGACGACGCTCTCGCCCGCCTCGCCATCCTGGATCCACGAAAGGCGCGGCTGGTGGAGCTGCGGTACTTCGCCGGCATGAGCATCCCCGAGGCCGCGGCGGCACTCGACATCTCGCAGGCAACGGTCGGTCGTGAGTGGGCCGTCGCGCGCATGTGGCTGCGGCGCGAGCTCGAATCGTGACGACGCCCGCTCCTGGCGCCGCACCGCCGATGACGCCGGAACGGTGGCGAGCGGTGGACTCGATCCTTCAGGCCGCGCTCGCGTCCGAGCCAGAGAAGCGCACCGTTGTCGTCACCGAGGCGTGCCATGGCGACGAGGCGCTGCGCATCGAGGTGATGTCACTGCTCGCCGCGAACCTCGACACCGCCGACGACTTCCTCGAGCGGCCCGCCGTGGAAGCGCTCGGCGCGCCGGACGCGCCCCCGCTCTCCGGACGCCTCGGGAGCGCACTGACGGAGCGCCTCGCCAATGCGCTGGGGGAACGCTACGCGATCGACCGCGAGATCGCGCGCGGCGGCATGGCCACGGTGTACCTCGCGCGCGATCTCCGTCACGGCCGACGCGTGGCGATCAAGGTGCTGCGTGAGGAGATCGCCGCCGCCGTTGGCGCCGATCGGTTTCTCGCCGAGATCCGCGTCACCGCGTCGCTCCAGCATCCGCACATCCTGCCGCTGTTCGACTCGGGAAGCGCTGACGGCGTGCTGTGGTACGCGATGCCGTTCGTGGAGGGCGAGACGCTGCGGTCGCGACTCGCTCGAGATGGGCCGCTGCCCGTGGCCGAAGCGGTGCGGCTGGCGCGCGAAGTCGCCGACGCGCTGGAGTACGCTCACGCCCGCGGCATCGTGCATCGCGACGTGAAGCCCGAGAACGTGCTGCTGCAGCAGGGCCATGCGCTGGTCGCCGACTTCGGCATCGCCCTCGCGCTCGAGCAGGCGGGCGTCGAGCGCGTCACGCGGACGGGTGTGGCCGTGGGCACTCCGCAGTACATGGCGCCGGAGCAGGCAGCCGGCGCGCGCGCGCTCGACGCGCGGGTCGACGTCTACGCACTCGGCGCGGTGTTGCACGAGATGCTCGCGGGCGAGTCGCCCTTCGCCGCGGCCACACGACGGGCCGTCGTGCAACGTCTGATCTTCGAGCCGCCGGCGGCGCTGGCGACGCGCCGGCCCGATGTGGCGCCGTTCCTCGACGCCGCCGTGCGACGCGCCCTCGCGACGCTTCCCGACGACCGCTTCCCGAGCGCGGCGGCGTTCGCGGCGGCGCTGACCACTCCGCTCGACAGTCCCGCGCCCGTCGCCGCATCGGGCAACGTGTCGCCCGCCGCTTCGCGTGGCCGCACGGTGTCCGCTCGAGCGGCGATGTACACCGCTCTCGTGACGCTCGTGCTGGGTCTCGTCGGCGGCGCGCTCATCAACCCCTCGTCGGTCCTGCGGCGCTGGATGGACGACGCGCCCGCTGCGTCGCGGCCGTCGAACGGAGAGAACGTGCCCGCTCGACTGGCGAATTTGCACAACGGCTCGCTCGCCGTGTTCGATCGATCCGGCCGCCCACTGAGTGAGATCCCCACCACTCGTCCCTGGACGCCGCGGTTCTCGCCCGACGGACGCTTGGTGGCGTACGGGGCGTTCGGCGATGGGCGAGAGAGCAGCGACATCTGGGTTTCGGACCTCGACGCCGGCAAGACGCGGCGGCTCACGGACGGTGACGCCGATGCCAACGATCCGCAGTGGAGCGCCGACGGTGCGAGCCTCGCCTACTCGGCGGGCGAGCGAGGGGGAAAAGATGTAGTGGTGCGGTCGCTCACTGGCGGGAAGGAGCGCGTGCTCGCTGCGCGGGACGGAATGCAGTATCCGAGCGACTGGCTGCGCGACGGTAGCGCGCTGCTCGTCACCGAGGAGGCCGGACCCAACGGGCGCGACATCCTCGTGCAGCCGAGCGATGGGTCGGCGGCGCGGCCATACGCCACGGGGCCCGCGGACGAGACGGCCGCGCGCATCTCTCCTGACGGGCGCTGGGTTGCATATACGTCGAACGAGTCGGGCCGGCCGGAGGTGTACCTCGATTCCTATCCGCGGCCTGTTCATCGCGTGGAGATTTCTTCTCGCGGCGGCGCACACCCCGTCTGGCGCGGCGACGGACGGGAGCTGTACTACTGGCGCGACGGGGCGCTGGTGGCGGTGCAGCTCGGCGCGGCGACGGGCGGCGCTCCGCCGGCGCGCGGCGCGGAAGCCGTGTTGTTCCGGGCGCCATACGACGCCGGCGTCAGCACGATGTACGACGCCTCGCCTGACGGGAAGCGATTCGTCATCGCGCGGGAGCGCTGAGGGCGACAGCACGTCGGGAGGCTCGTGTTGGCTGGGTCCCGATCACGGCGCTACGTTCGTCTCAGATAGGCGAGCGCGCCACGTCACCTCAGACCCGTATCCCATGGCCATCGAGCACGACAGCACCGTCACGAATGCCACGGAGGCCGCGAAGCTGCCGGATGGCGTGCGCGGCATCGACCAGATCACGCCCGAGAAGTTTCCCGGGTGCACGGTGTTCGTGCACTACAACGGCCCGACCGATCAGTTGAGCGCCGTGTCGATGGGGATGGCGGTGCTCGATCCGGGCGGAGCGCCGCACGAGCCGCATCGCCACCCGGAAGAGGAGTTCATGCTCGTCGCTTCCGGCACCGGCGTGATCGAATGCGCCGGGGTCAGTACGCCGGTCGGCCCTGGCTCCGTGATGTACTGCGCCGGCGACACGATCCACGGCATCTTCAACACCGGCGCCGTGCCGATGACGTTCTACTGGTCCAAGTGGATGGCCAGGGGCGCCTAGCCTCTCTGTCAAGCAGGCTTCGCTGAAGCGGGTGAATCAGGCTTCGCTCGGCGGCTGAGTCCTGCAGGCGGAAGAGAAGCAGACCCCTCCCTGCGGAAAGCCGGGGGGCGTGTCAACGCGCTGTGAGCACGGCCCCGGAGTTCCCAGCGGCTTACCGCTTGGAGTGCCTGCTGGTGAAGGACTGGCTCGGGTGGCCTCCTGCATTCAGTCGGCGAGTGAGTGTCAGTTCGTGAGGTGCCGGATTTGGTCGAGCGAAACGCCTTCCTGCTCAAGGCGCGCCTTCAGCAAGGTGCGTGTGCGCTCGAGGCGACGATATAGCTGCTTCGGTGCGATCGCGAGGGCCCGCGCGATGTCGGCGACGCTCATCGACTCGACGAAGTGCATGCGGACAATGATTCGCACCTCGCTGTCCAGTTCCATGAGCGCGGCTCGCAGCACTCGATAGACCGCCGCGGTCTCAACCACGCGCTCACTGCTGTCGACCATCTCGTCGGACCGCTCCGTGGACGGCACGATCGCCGACATCTCGCTGCCATCCACCTCACGCGGGCGAACCCGGCGCGGGAACTGGACGGCGAGTCGCGCCAGCGCGCCGTTGGAGAGCGCCGTCACTCCTGAAGTCCTGAGCAACTCGCCAGCCTCTGCCAGCGCCAGCCCGTCACGACGAATGAGGACTTCCAGGCGGACGGCCACCGTGCCCAGGCGGCGCGCCACGGCCGACGAGCGCCACCGACCCCACTGCACGACGCGGTACTCTCGGAGCAACGTCGAAATGACGACTGCGAGATACGTTGCAAACGACGATCTCCCGCGAAATTTGCGGATGATCGCGTAATCCTTCTCGATCAGGCGGTAGAGCACCCACGACCCGAAGTCCTCGGCGTCCTGTGGCAGAAGGCCGTGACGGTGCGACAGCAACCGCTGGATCTTTGTGACCGTTCCGAGGTGCGCGAGCAGCAGTGCTTCGCAAGCGTCCCTGTCGCCGCCATGGTGCGCGATGAAGGGCGGACGGGGTTGTGCGGTCGCTGAATGCATTTTCGCCTCCGGGGGATTGATCAACGCTGTCGTACTCGCGTCTCAATCTTCGAAGGCCCCGTTCTGCTACCGTGGTCCAAGCGTGGAGCGTCCGTCCCGTCTGCGTGGGTCTCGCGAGCCACGGCATCCCTGCCGCGGCCCGTCCATCAAGGTGCGATGATGGAATCGTCCGTGACGAAGGGCCCCAGGGCCGGACGATCGATCTCAGCGGCGAACATCTTGTCGCCTCCGGCTTCGGCTCCGCCCTTGCCCTTCCCCAGGTCGAGCGTAACGAGTATTTCGTCACCTAGAGAGTAGCCGAACTGGAGCTTCATACCCGCGTCGGCGCTGAAATCCTGGGCCGAGAACGATTCCGGCGATCGATCCATGTTCAGGAGATTCATTCGCCGGTACGTGTCGACAATCAGCTCCGCGCAGGCAAATGTCTCGCGATTCATCTTCGACCGATTCCAGAGGGCATCGAGCTGGTCTAACGGAATCTGCCAGAGGGCCGGAAAAGCCTTGCCGTCGACGCTGGGCATCCATTCGCGCAATGCCGTGGCCTGCTCATTGTCGATGTCCTTCGAGAGCCGCCGCAGGATGAATTCTCCTTCCCAGAATGCAGTGTAAGCCGCGAGCACGTCGTCCAGCAGCACGAGGTGCACCCCGGTGACCTTCTTGCCCACGATGACATCCGCGACCTCGTCGCGGCCCGACTCCCACAGGCACAACGTCTGCTCGCGCCTGACGATCATTCCAACGTGCGAAAAGAGGCTGCGCGAGATCCACGACACGATCTTGCCTGGAAGCGTTGTTCCGGCCCTGAACAACAATATATCGCCCGTCTTGAGCGTGTCCTTGATCTCGGCGTATCGCATTTGGACAGCGGGTGAGAGGAGGATCATTCGGCGGCCACGCCCGGTGGACAGCCTGCGACGCAGGAGCGGCATGATGAGCCTTACAGGGCGAATGTGCAAGCGGTGATACGTAGGTTGATGGCTCACGACTGGCTGGCGGAGCGGATCGCGCTCGCGCCGGCGGCGCTGGTGGGCATTCTTTTCGTGATCCAGGCGATCTTCGCGTGGCAGACCGTCGACTTCCGTCGTGAAGCCGGCTGGCAGGCATCGTGGACGTCGCGCGGTTGGCTCGTGACGACCGTGGTGGCCGCATCCCCGGTGGCTGATCGGCTCCTACCGGGTGACCGCATCGTCGCGATGGACGGCGATTCCACGGCGTCTGCGACTGGTCCGCGTTGGCTGCTCGGCCCTCACACTGCGGGCACCGATCACGTCGTAACGGTGTCGCGAACAGGCGCGACGAGCGTCGACGTAAGGTTTCCGGTACTCCGGTTGCGCGACACGAGCTTTCGCCCCTGGGCCGCGCTTTACCTACTGGTGGCGCTCGTCTATCTGATAGTCGGTGTCATATTGGCGTGGCACCGCCCGCGCGACGACACACTGCGCTTCGGATATTTCTCCTGTCTCGCCATTGCGATGGTGATGCTGCACTTCACGTCGCGGCATTATGACGCGGCGTTGTCGGGCGCGCCGCTCGTCGTCTCGCAGCTTTTGCTCGCGCCCTACCCGTTGCACTTCCTCCTGGGATTTTTCTTTCTTGCCGGCTTTCCGTCAGGAATACGTCCGGGCGGATGGTGGCGACGGACCGAGCTAACGCTCGTCACCGGCTGCCTGCTCGCTTGGGTCGGACGCGTCGCACAGTGCACGATCGTTGCGGCGAGGGCTGATGGTGTGCGCTTCATAACGGCGCATCCAGTCATCGCGGTGGTCATCGACCGGGTGCTGCAGCCGGCGGAAGGCGTGCTTGTGCTCGCAGTGTGCGGCGCATCCCTCGCCGTCTCCGTCCACAATTATCGGAGAACGGATGAAGTGCAGCGGCGCCGGCTGCGATGGATCGCGCTCGGACTGTCCGCTGCGGTGCTTCCGATCACGATCGTCCAGGTCGCGGCGATTGCGCTTGGACGGCTCGAGAGCAGCGGTGACCAGCCGGCGCTGCTAATCCTAACGCGCCAGGTCGCGAACGCGTTCGTGGTCATCCAGCCCATCGCGATGGGATACGCTGTGTTACGCCACCGCGTACTCGGCCTGCATGTCGCAATTCGCCTCGGCGTACAGTACTTGCTGGCACGTTCAGTCCTGCAGATCGCACTCCTGCTTCCGCTGCTCGCAATTGTGGCTCGGGGAATCGCCAATCCGAACGCGTCGGTCTCCGGCCTCATACTCGGGAGCGGCCGGTGGCAGAGTGCCGGGCTCCTCGTCGGCAGCATCGCGATCCTCTACTTCCGCCGGCGCCTGCGGGTGTGGATCGACCGACGATTCTTTCGCGAGGCGTACGATCGCGAGCTCGTGTTGATCGCGCTCGTCGACCAGATCCCGCGCTCGGAGTCCATCGAAGCGCTGTGTCATCTCGTTGCAGGCCAGCTCGAGGGGGCGATGCACGTGACGGAGGCACAGCTCTATTTCCTCGAGGACGTCAGTCGCAGCTTCGTTCGCGTGCTGCTCGCGGACGTGGCCGAGTCTAACGTCGACCTCGATCCGGACGGCCAGCTTGTACTTTCCGTGCAACGGGAGGGAATTGTGTCCGCTTCGTCGGCGAGTGGTACTCACGCCGAGAGGCGCTGGCTGGAACAGTTGCGCGCCGACGTGATTGTGAAGATTCCCGGAATCGACGACCGGCTGCGCGGCGTGCTCGTGCTCGGTGCGAAACGTTCGGAGGAGCCCTTCACGTACAAGGATCGCGCGCTGCTACGGACCATCGCCGCACAGATTGGATCGGTGCATGAGGTGCTCGCGCTGCGCGAGGCAGTGAATCGCGAGAAGCGCGTGCGCCGCGAGGTACTGGCGCGCTTCCGCGAGGCCGATCTCGAACTGCTCGTGGAGTGTCGGCAGTGCGGCCGATGCTTCGATCGCGACGTTGCACAATGCCCGGATGATGGAACGGCAGTCGAGCTCACTTTGCCGATTCCCCCCACGATCGATGGCAAGTACCAGCTCGAGCGGCGCATCGGACGGGGCGGAATGGGCGCAGTCTATCGGGCGATGGATGTACGGCTGCGGCGTCACGTCGCGATCAAGGTCATGCTCGGACACATGTTCGGCAGCTCACGTGCGCAGCGGCGGTTCGATATCGAGGCACGTGCCTCCGCGAGGCTCGATCATCCGAATATCGTGCGGATCTACGACAATGGCCTGCTCTCCGCCGGTGGCGCGTACCTCGTTCTGGAGCTGGTGGCGGGACCGTCGTGGCGTGAGTTGCTCAACGAGGCTGGCGTCCTGTCACCTCCGCGGCTCGCGGGCCTGCTCGGTCAGCTCTGCGATGGTGTCGACGCGGCGCATTCTGCCGACGTCATTCACCGCGACCTGAAGCCGGAGAACCTCCTGATTGCTGGCGGCATCGCGCGGGATCGCGTGAAGATCCTCGACTTTGGCGTCGCGAAGATGTTGACTGACCCGGACGGTACCGGCGGTCCACTAACCGGTACGGGCGTGCTCGCCGGCACGCGGGGCTACGCGGCGCCGGAGCTGTTCTCGGGAGGATCGGTCGGCGTGCGCAGCGACATCTTCTCGGTGGGCGTTATCGCAATCGAATCACTGTCCAGGTCTCCCATCCGCCCGGGTGACCTCGATCTGGCCGGATTACGGGCCGTGGTCGACGACCTCAGCGAGCATCCGGAGCTACTGCGAGTCGCGCTGCTACGGTGCATCGAGGCCAATCCGTCGGAACGCTTTACACACATCGGCGAGGCACGATCGGCACTCGTCAACGCACTGCTGGCTATTCCGTCCTGATTCGCTCGATCAGTGCGCGCGTTTCCTTCGATGGAGAGCACTGGTGGTCACGTTGAAGCCGCTGGCGAAAGCGCTCATACAGCTCGAGTGCGCCGGCCCGGTCTCCGATCCGGTCCAGCATGTCGATGAGCTTCCTTAGGTCACGCTCGTCCTGAATCTCGCTGTCCACGATCGCGGCGTAGTGCGCGAGCCTGCCCACGTCTGTGTGCTCGTCGTCAGCGAGGCGCTCCTGCGCCAGCGCGAGCAGCATCTTCACGGCGTCCCGTGTGCACTCTCGACGCGCGGTGTCTAGCCAATCCTGGAATCCGGGTGAGCCACTCACGCTGAATCCCGGCATCAACGTGCCACGGAAGATCTCCATGGCGCGAGTCAGCTGCTGGTCACGGAACGCTTGCCTGAAGGCGACTGCATCGCACCAGACGACGCTCTCGTCGATGCGGACTTCCTCGTCACCCCGCGTCTCGAAGGCTTCCTTCCCAAGCGTAGCGCGCAGTCCGAGCAGCAACTTTCGAAGATTTGCGCGTGCGTAGTGCTGCGCGACCTCGGGCCAGAACAGCGTCGCGATGGAATCGCGGCGTTGAAAGCCGATGGGTGACACGAGCGCGAGGTGCGCCAGCAGCGCCGTCGCCTGAGGCTTGCCCAGGAGTTCGTTTGCGCTGGCACGCGCGACTCCGGCGAGGTCGATGGTGCCCAGTAACCGTAGCTCAATCATCTGGCCGCGAATCTACTCAGGGCACACGCCTCCGCGCGAGAAACCAGTTGCGGAGATCGTCGTCGTCCACGCCGCCGTCCCCTGACTACGGCTCTGGCCCTCCGATGGAGAGCGTCTGCGCGACTCACAGATGGCCACGATAGCTCGAACTCCTCCTAGTCTCGCGCTGTCGACTGCTCGGCGTCGATGATCTCGAAGAAGTAGCCGTTCACGGGCTCGCGAAAGAAGAAGCGTTCGAAGGGAGTGTCCCGAAGCGAGTCGACGAGCTGCGCGCCCTCCGCGACCAGCCGCTCTTTGAGCGCAGGGAAGTCCGTCAACGGATGAAAGAGCGCGATGTGCCGCCCGAACTCGCTCTCGAACGGCGACACCTCGAACGCTTCGACGAGGAAGACGTGCATCGACTGCCCGTGCCCGAGATCCAGCCAGTACACCGGCACGGGCGAGTTCTTCGGGGTCGGCAAGCGGGAGAGCTTGAGCGTCCTCACGAAGAACGCGCACGTGCGCTCGACGTCGCGCGTGGGCAGGGTGATGTGTGCGAAGTTCATGTGCAAATAGTAGGAGTGCGCATTCTGTCGCACGAGACCCCGCGGTGAATCGCCGTCGGTGACGCGGGCTTGTCTCCGGCACCGACGATCGGTAACGTCGGTCTCCCACGCGCTACCTCTCTCGCTCTCGGAGCCTCCGACGTGCCGTCTTCCCCCGTTCGACACTATCTCGCGCTCGCCGTCGCGGCAACGGTCGTGATCGGGCTCCGGTCCGGAGACGCGAGCGCGCAGACGTCAGGCAAGCCGACTTCCGCGGCCGACTCCGCCGCGGTCGCCCAGACCATGACGAGCTTCCACGAGGCCCTCGCTGCGGGCGACAGTGCCGGCGCGCTCGCCCTGCTCACGCCCGACGCCACCATCCTCGAGAGCGGGGGAACGGAGTCTCGCGCGGAATACCGCAGTCACCATCTGCCAGCCGACATCGAGTTCGCGCGCGCCGTGGAGAGCGTTCGCGGACCCATTCGGGTGTCCGTGCTCGGCGATGTCGCCTGGGCGTCGGCGACGAGCACCGCGCAGGGCGACTTTCGCGGGCGTGCCGTCCGCTCCGCTGGTGCGGAGTTGATGGTGCTCACGCGCGTCGCCCGCGCGGACGCGGCGCGTGGCGCGAGTTGGCAGATCAATGCGATCCACTGGTCTTCGCGAACGATTCGTCCCTAG
>JBDSDB010000135.1:0-4213 GCA_039920785.1 Gemmatimonadaceae bacterium | reverse complement strand
GGGTGCGCGGTGAGCACGGGGCGGACGTCGAGCGCGAGGATCGCCTGCTCGACTTCCTGCGCCGTGTGGCCGTCGCGCTTGAGGTTGTGCATCGCCCACTCGGCCGACGCGGGCTGTGGCTCGGCGTTCTGGACGGTGCGATAGGCGCGCGAGCGTCGGACGCGGTGCACCTGCTCGGCGGTGTTGATGAGGAGGAAGAACAGGGTGAACGCGCGCGCGGTGACGGCGCTGAGCTCGAGGCTCAATCCCTCCACCTGGAGCAGTAGTTGATCAATGGACGGGGCTGACGGATCGCCATGGCGCCGAGCGCGGCATGCCTTGCGGAGCCCCTCGATGGTCTCGAATGCTTCCTTGCCCTCGAGCCGCAGGATGACGCGGCCGAGCGCGGCGGCGAGCCAGCGGACGTCCTCGTGGAGCGGGACGTCCTCCTTGCGAACCGTCGGGCCAGGGGTGGTCACGGAGCCCAGAGCCGGCGTGGGGGCGGCCCAGTTGGGGCGAGGGTCGCTGCTCTCGTTCGGCGTGTTGGACAGGGGACGGCTCCGGATCTCGATGGTCGGTGAGGGTACCGATTTACATAATATGAGATTGCCGCTGGAGGCGCGCCCCATCCCGACCTCTCGAGGCGCGGAACGACGCGAACGCGGATGATGCTGATCGAGCGGTTGCACCGGATCGGGCGCGCAGGATCCGGGTCCGCGGGAGGGCCCGACCAGCCGGCGGTGTGGCGGGATGCCGAAAAGATGTGCAGATCTGTAAAGGCCATTCTACCCCGATCGACGCGACGAGCGCGGCTGGACCACGACAGCATGCCGCCGACTCGCCTCCCCGAACCGCGAGATACGCCCATGCACCGTCCGCGCTGGCTTTACCCGCTCACGGTGCTGGCCTGCGTCGACCCGGCGGCATTGCGAGCACAGACCGTCGCGGCTGCCACTCCTCGCGCCGTGGCCAACGACAACCGCCTGGCAGCCGGCGTGCTCGAGAATGGAGTGCTGCGAGTTCACCTCGAGGCGCGCAAGGTCGCGTGGTATCCCGAGGCGGAAGATGGACCGTTCAAAGACGTCACGGCATTCGGCGAGCGAGGAAAGCCGCCGAGCATCCCTGGTCCTCTGCTCCGCATTCCGCTGGGGACAACGATCGACGCGACGATCACCAACCTACTCTCGGACACGATCGTGGTTCTCGGACTGCGCGGGCGAGGCGATTCGCTTCGCATCGCGCCCACCGAGAGCGCGACACTGAAGCACACGCCGCGTCACGCGGGGAGCTTCCTCTACGCAGCGAGTGAGGTGGTGGGGGGAAGGTCGAATCTCGGTGGAACGACGGGGCAGCTCGTCGGTGGCCTGATCGTCGATGCTGGAGCTTCGAAGCGCGATCGCGTCTTCATTGCGACGGGATGGGATCCGGCTCCCATCGCCGGCAACGCGTACTTCCTGGCGATGAACGGGAAGTCGTGGCCGCACACGGAGAAGTTCGTGCACACGGTGGGAGACACCGTCCGGTGGCGGGTGTTGAACGCGGGCTCCGGCGTGGCGGCGCATCATCCCATGCACCTGCACGGGTTCTACTACCGGGTGGACGCGCGGGGCGGATGGGACGCGGACACGCTCTATCGCGCGGCCGATCGCCGGTGGGTCGTCACGGAGAATCTGCCCGGGGCGGGCAGCATGACGATGACGTGGATGCCGACCCGAGCGGGAAACTGGCTGTTCCACTGTCACAACGCGGATCACATCGCGGGCCGTCATCGCCACGTCATCGCCGGACGCGCGCGCCCATATCCCGCCGCTCCCACGCACGACGCCGGCGAGCATCTCGCCTGGGACATGGCCGGCCTCGTGAATGCGATCACCATCCTGCCGCGAGAAGCGCCGAGAGCGGCCAAGGCCACCGCTCAACCACGCCGATTGCGCCTATTCGCGCAGGAGCGGCCGAGTCATTACGGGAACGGTCCAGGCTTCGGGTACGTCGTGCAGGAGGGAACGGCGGAGCCACCCCGCGATTCGGTCGTCATCCCGGGACCTCCGCTCGTGCTGCGGCGCGGCCAGCCGGTCGAGATCACCGTCCTCAATCGGCTGCCGACCCACACCGCAGTGCACTGGCACGGCATCGAGCTCGAGAGCTTTTACGATGGGATCTCGGGGTGGAGCGGCAACGCCGAGCGGCGAGCGCCAATGATCGCGCCCGGCGACTCGTTCGTCGTGCGCTTCACACCTCCGCGCGCCGGGACGTTCATCTATCACGCGCACGTCACCGACGTCGTCCAGCTGGGCAGAGGGCTGTACGGGCCGCTGCTGATCGTTCCGGACATCTCGGCCCGCAACCCTCGCGTGGATCACGTCGCCATCGTCGGATTCGGCAGGCCGGACGGCCGCGCGCGCACGCTCATCAACGGCAGCGCCTCCCCCGCGCCGCTCGAGCGCGCGCGCACGGGGAAGCAGCGCCTCCGCCTGATCAACATCGAGACAGAGGCGAACGTCACCGTCACGATGTCGGCCGACTCGGTGCCGATGCGCTGGACGCCCTTGGCGAAAGACGGCTTCGATCTGCCACGGTCGCAGCGGCGGATGGCTCCCGCGCGCGTACGCATCTTTCCCGGAGAGACGTACGACTTCGAGTTCGAGTCGGCGGCGGACGTCGTCGATGTTCGGTTCGAGAATCCGAGCGCGCCGGAAGGGCAACGCGTCTCGATGCTCCAGCTACGAGCGAGGCGATGAACCGGTCAGGTACGAACGATGAAGACGTTCGACGACGCCGAAGCCGAAGTCTGCGACGTGTGCGGATCGACGAATGTCTGGTGGCGGAACTGCAAGCTGCTGTGCCGCGCGTGCGGGTCGATCGTGAAGAGCTGCGCGGACCTGTGAGCGCGGCGCGCTCGTAGCTCCGCCGCTCAGCGATCCGAGTCGGCCACTGGCACGAACAGCACCGCATCCGCGAGCACGATGCCATTCGCACGTTCGGCACCGACCTCCACCCATCCGTCGCGGCCCGCCGAGAAGGTGCGCTCGCCGAGGAGCGTCCACGCCGCCACACCCTGGGCGTTCTCACCCACCGCGGTGAGATCGATCGCGAGCGAGTCCATGCCGGCCGCGTGATGGAGCCGCACGGGCGCATTCGTGGCGAGCCCGCGGGGGCGCGGCCAGTACATGTAGACGCGATAGCGTCCCGTGTGGGCGATGCGAGGAGTGAAGCGCACCGAGCCCGCGCCCGACGCGGGAGCCTGAAGCACGCCGGGCCCGAAGCGCCCGGGCGTCGTCGCGCGGACCCACGGGCCCGTGACCGCCACCTGCTCCGCGTTCGCGTCGTCGACCAGCAGCTCCGGCGCTGAGCCATCGGCGCGAGGGTTCGCGGCGAGCTCGCGCTGGAGCGCGGGTACATCGACCTGTTGTACGGGGCTTCGGCCGTCGATTGCGCGCGATGCAGCGATGGCCGCGGCCTGCGCGAGCACCATGAACACCGGCTCCATCCTGATCGACCCGTAGGCGATGTGCGACGCCGAGAGCGCGACCGGCACGAGCAGGTTCGTCGCCTGCGCACGCTTGGGAACGATGGACCGGTAAGCGATAGGATACGGAGGGAATCCGCCGACCTGCACGTCGCCCTCGTTCTTCACCATGCCATTCATGACCACGCGCTCGATGTTGTGCGAGTCCATCGTGTACGCGGCCATGCCCACACCGTCCGTGACGGTGACGCTGCCGCGCGCGTTGTGCTCGGTCATCACGTACTCGCCGACCATGCGGCGTGCCTCGCGCACGTAGAGCTGATGTGGCCATCCGCCGGTGTCGAGGAACTCGTCGCGGCAGTAGCCCCAGCTCTGCATCTCCTTCTGGAGCGCCGCGGGGATGCGCGGATCGTTGCTCACGAAGTGGAGGAGCCCCTTCTGATAGTCCTCGTGCTCGCGCTTGATCCGCTCGCGCGTGGCGTAGTCGGCCTCCGGATACGCCCAACTGTGGCCGATGTAATCGGTGGAGAACGCGCCCTGGTTGTTCCAGTCGGTCTTGCCGTTGATCAGTGGATCGATCTTGAAGCGCTGGTTCAACCTGTAGTCTGGCGTCTTCTCGATGAGCCGGAGCAGCAGCTCGTAGCGCGCCGAATCGTAGCGCGCAGGCCTGGCGATCGGGACGCGCTTGTCGCCCTGGCACAGCGCCATGCGGTAGTTGTACGACTGCACCTTCCGGTCACCGCTGCCGTTCGGCGCCAGCTTCGACGC
>JBDSDB010000134.1:0-12142 GCA_039920785.1 Gemmatimonadaceae bacterium | reverse complement strand
GCGCGGCTCGGCGCGACGGAGATCTGGGAGATCGAGAACATCGTCGGCATGGACCATCCGTTCCATCTGCACGGATTTCGGTTCCAGCTCCTCGACCGAAACGGCGTGCCGGTGACAGGCAGGCGATGGCAGGATTCGATCAACGTTCCGAAGCACGAAACGGCGCGATTCATCGTGCGGTTCGACGACCACCCCGGGATGTGGATGTTCCATTGCCACATTCTGGATCACGAGGATCACGGGATGATGGCCGTGCTCCAAGTCAGATGACAACGGAGACCAGACCATGCGATCGGTGAACTGCTGCTGGCGCGCGTGTGGATCGTCAATGCTGAGCATCTTGTTCGTCGGGTGTGTTGGAGGCGGACAGACCGGCGGGTCGTCGACGGCGATGACGACCATGTCGTCCAGTCTGGCGATGCAGGACCAAGTGCTGCGCGGACGGGCGATCGTCACATCGAGCGCGTGCGGCGACTGTCACGGTGGCGCGGGAGACCCGGCTGCGAAGGGATGGCTCGCCGGCTGGACGTCTCCGCTACAGGACTTCCCGGTTGGCCCGTTCATGACGCGGCCAAGCAATCTGACCCCGGACAGCACCACCGGCATTGGCCGGTACAGCGACCGTCAGCTGTTCAACGCGTTGCGTTATGGACTGCGCCCGAGCGCGACGCCCGATGGGGTGATTACCTCGAGTGTGCCGGGTCAGGGCAATCACCCGGCAAAGCCGAACTATCTCCCTCCATCGATGCCGTGGGCGGCTTGGCGCCATAGGCCCGACGCCGAGCTGCGCGCGATCGTCGCGTACCTCAAGCACGGTCTCAAGCCAGTGAGCAACAAGGTGGAGGTCAGCCAGGCGCCTCCCGACCTTTGGGCGAGCGAGAGCACGGTCGAGAAGATCGGTGCGTATCCGGCGGTCGCTTATCCTGCCGCCAATGAGGTGGCTGGACAGGGCGATCAGGCGAAGGTGCTTCTGGGACGCACACTGGTCATCAAGAGTGATTGCGGCGGATGCCATGGCGGCGGAGCGAATCCTGCCGCGGAGGGATGGCTGGCGGGAATGAAAGACTCGACCCTCGAATTCAAGATCGGACCGTACAAGACGCGCCCACGCAATCTCACGCCGGACAATACGACGGGGATGGGCCGCTTCAGCGAGCGCCAGATCTTCAACGCGCTGCGATTCGGACTCCGCCCGGGTGAGACACCGGACGTGGAGATCACTTCGACGACGGCGGGTCAGGGGAATCATCCGGCGTTGCCGAAATACCTGGCCGTCCCCATGCCGTGGCCGTCATGGCGGCACATGCCCGACGAGGAACTGTGGGCGATTGCCGCTTACCTCAAGCACGGCGTGAAGCCGGTGCGAAACAGAGTGGCGGACAGCGAGGGACCGCCAGACTTCTGGGCCAGCTCGTACACGGTGGAGAACATCGGTCGGTATCCGAACCCCGTGTTTCCGACGGCCAACGAACGGCGACCGTAGAGCGAGTCTGCACGTGGCGCTACAGGCGCACGTGGCTCGCTTCCGCAGGGCAATCGCGCGGGCCGTGATAGCACCGCAGTTGCCGGCCGGGTTCCGTGTACATGACTCTTCCGCATCGTCGCGCGACGACCTGGCTCGCCGCAGACGAGAGCTGTTCGTCCAGGGCGATCACCTACGAGACACGCGGGATTTGCTTTTTGAACTTCCTGGCGTATCCGACCGCAGGGCAGGTGCGGCCATGTTCGCAGTACCATCCGTGCCGGTCGAGGAAGACCAGGTGTGCCGTGCTCCGCCCGTCGACCGTTCTGTCCACCCGGAAAAGGAGTTGCACCGTCGTGTTCGGCCCGCATTTGCGCGCCGGATCGAGCGGCTTGACGGCGACCCGCACCACTGGGGCGGCTTCCGCGGCGCGGCGCCTTCGGACCAGGTCTAGCGGCTTCGTTGCGTTCGCCACCTTCCGCGGCGCGACCTTGGGCGTTGTGGGCTTCCTCGTTTTTGCCGCCTTCGTCACTGCCGACCGAGATGTGGTTCTCGCGGAGTCGCCCCTGGTGTTACGTTCGCCAGCAATTGCCGCCATTTCCTTGACTCTCGACACTTCATCTCCTAGACTATGCAACGAACGTCGCATGATTCGGGGTTCCTTCGGTAGTGATATCTAGGGTGATCGGTAACGTATGTCAACAGAAGTCTTGCTCGATTCCGCACTACCAGGGGGAGTTCCCGAGCTGACGTCGCTGGGAAAGCGGCTCGAGATCCTTCGCATCGAGCGAGGGATCTCCAAGCAACAACTCGCGCGGCATGCGGGCACGTCTCGCCAACAGCTGTGGCGGATCATGACGGGCAAATGTGAACTGACAGGCTCCCTGCGCGGGCGACTCGCCGGCGCCCTGTCGGTCGAGCCGTCTGCGCTCTCCTCGAGCCTGTCGCTGCCGCCGACGCGTACAGACGACTTGGCTGCGTCGCTCGGAACGCCGACGGGCTGGGCCGACTCGGACGGCAGTGCGCCCTCGATCACGGAGTATCTGCGCAACCCGGCGCATCTGACCGCCACGCTGCGCACTCTGCCGGCCGGCGACTCCGGCCGCCGCCTCAAGCGCGCCCTGCTCAACGCGCTCGAGGATCTCGCCGTGGAAGCGAGCTTTGCGCTGCCAGTCGACTACTCCGAGATCCGTCGCTGCGTGCTCGCCGGAGAGTTGTAGCGGCGCTCGCTCGCACGGCCGCCAGCAACCACGTACGTCGCCTCGCTGGCGCGTCTTGTGCACCCCGTGCGGCATTCAAGCCGTCAACGGAGAGCAGACATGGACCGAGGCATCGATTTTCTCAAAAGCCAGATCAACAACGCGGTGATGCAGCACCAGACCTTTGTCGAGAATCTCGTCGATCACGAGAAGCAGGCGGAGGACACGCGCTTCCGCGCACTGTGCACGCATTTCATCCCGAAGGCGCAGGCGCACCAGCGGATGCTCGACGACTACCAGCGCGAGCTCGGCGCGGAGACCGGTAAGGCGAAGAAGGCACTGGGCAAGGCGCTGGGAATGGCGCGCGATCTGGCGGACGCTGCACGCGAGAGCGATTTCCTCCGCCTCGTGGGCGACATCGTCACGGCTCGCCAGTCGGAAGACACCTTCAAGACGTTCCGCGAGGCCGGAAAGGCGCTCGGACTCCCCAAGCTTCAGCAGCTCGGTGACATGGGCGAGAAGGATCACGACGAGTATCATCGCGAGGCGAACAAGCTGGCGCAGCAGATGTTCGTCGAGCACGTGCTCGAGGGCGACACGACAGGTTTGAATTTGTCGCCGAGCGCGAGCGCGGGTGGAATGGGGGCGACGGGCACGTCGGCATCGAGCAGAGCGAGCGGCACGACACTCTGAGTGGGACGCTAGCACCGCAGTCCAGAGAATCCGGGGGCGGACGGTAGCATCACGTTTCGTCCCCGGCTACGTTTTGCGCTATGACTGACGTCGTCGCGCTCGCTGCCGAGCTTCTCGCTCTCCAATCGTCCACCGGGTCTGAAGGGCCCGCCGTGGATTTCGTGTCTCGTTGGCTGATCGCGCGCGGCTGGAACGTCACGCTGCAGGAAGTCGCCAAGGGGCGCGCGAACGTCTGGGCGTCCCGCGCGGGCCGCGGTGTGACGCTCTCCACTCACCTGGACACCGTCCCTCCGTACGTCGGCCCCCGGCTCGAGAAGACGCGCCTCTACGGCCGCGGCTCCTGCGACGCGAAAGGCATTGCCGCGGCGATGCTGTGCGCCGCCGAGCAGCTCGCCGCCTCGGGCGAAAAACGGGTCGACCTGCTGTTCGTCGTCGGGGAGGAGAAGGGCTCCGATGGCGCCCGCGCGGCCAACCACCTCCAGGCGACGAGCCGCTTCCTCGTGAACGGCGAGCCGACCGAGAGCAAACTGGCGTCCGGTGCCAAGGGCTCGCAGCGTGTCGTCGTGCGGACGCGCGGGCGAGCCGCGCATTCCGCCTACGCGCAGCTCGGGGTGTCGGCCATCGGGCCGATGCTCGAGCTACTGCCCACGGTGAGCGCGCTTCCGCTTCCCACCGACCCGGTGCTCGGCGAGACGACGGTGAACATCGGCACCATTCGGGGCGGCACCGAGGCGAACATCGTCCCTGACCTCTGCGAGGCGGAGCTCATGTTCCGGCTCGTCGGCGACGTTGCACCTCTGCGCTCCGCGCTCACGGCATGGGCCGGCGATCGAGCAGAGCTCGAGTGGGGCTCCTACATCCCCGCGCAGCACTTCCACACCATCGAGGGCTTCGAGGTATCACCCGTGGCGTACACGTCCGACATCCCGCTGCTCAGCCGGTGGGGCACCCCGCTCCTCTTCGGACCGGGTTCCATCCACGTCGCGCATACGAGCGAGGAGTTCATCGACGTGGACGAGCTGCGTCGGTCGGTCGACTCGTACGAGCGAATCGTGCGCACCCTGCTCGCGTCATGAGCGGCGTCGCGCCACGCCAGCGGATCCCCGTCGCCGTCCTCGGCGCCACGGGCGCCGTCGGGCAGTCGTTCATCCGGCTGCTCCACGATCACCCGTGGTTCGAGCTCGCGCAGCTCGCGGCGTCCGAGCGCTCCGCCGGCCGCACCTATGCCGACGCCACCCGGTGGATCGGCGGCAGCGCAATCCCTGAGGCTGTTCGCGACATCACGGTGCTACCGTGCGACCCGTTCGAGGTCACCGCGCCGCTCGTCTTCTCCGCGCTCGACGCGGGCGTCGCCGGCGACGTGGAGGCGGCCTTCGCGCGCGCCGGCCGCCTGGTGCTGAGCAACGCGAAGAATTTCCGCATGGAACAGGACGTCCCGCTCGTGATCCCCGAGGTGAACGCGGATCATCTCGCGCTGCTCGACGTCCAGCGCCTGAACCGGCACTGGAAGGGCGGCATCGTCACCAACGCGAACTGCGCGTCGATCATGGCGGTGATGGCGCTCGCGCCGCTGCATGAGGCGTTCGGCATTCGGCGGCTATTCATCGCCACCATGCAGGCGGTGTCCGGCGCCGGCTATCCCGGCGTTCCCTCGCTCGACATCCTCGGCAACGTCGTGCCGTTCATCAAGGACGAGGAAGCCAAGATCGAGACGGAGATCCAGAAGATGCTCGGCCGGCGCATGGAGACGCACATCGAGCACGCGTCGATCAAGATCAGCGCGCACGCCAACCGTGTCGCAGTCGAGAACGGCCACACGGTCTGCCTCTCCGTGGACTTCGAGAAGCATGTGGACGCAGGTGCCGCGCTCGAGGTGCTTCGCGACTGGCAGGGTGACGAGTCGGCGCGCGGGCTGCCGAGCGCGCCGGAGCGCGCACTGGTCGTCACCGACGCGCCCGACCGGCCGCAGCCACGCCGCGACGTGGACGCCGGCCGCGGCATGACCGTCACGGTGGGGCGCGTTCGTCAGGATCCGATTTTCGACGTCAAGCTCGTGGCGATGGGACACAACACGGTGCGCGGCGCGGCGGGCGCGTCGGTGCTGAATGCGGAGCTCCTCGTCGCGACGGGGCAGGCAGGACTCGCGTGATCGTCTGCAAGTTCGGTGGGACCTCGGTCGGTGACGCCGAGGCGATCGCTCGCACGGCCGCGATCATCGGCGCTCGCCAGGAGCGCCAGCCGATCGTGGTCGTCAGTGCGCTCGCCGGAGCGACGAACGGCCTGCTCGCGATCGCCGAGCAAGCCGCGCGAGGACAGCTGATCGGTGCGCTGCGCGCCATCGAGGCCATGCGAGAGCGTCATCTGGAGCAGACGCAGATCCTGCTCGCCGCAGACCAGGCCGTCGCCGACGACATCGCCTCCGAGCTCTCGGCCATGTTCGACGAGCTCGCGATGCTCGCCGACGCGCTCCGCACCCTTGGCGATCTCACGCCGCGGTCGCTCGACGCCATCGCGTCGCTCGGGGAGCAGATGTCCTCCGTGCTCGTCGTTGCGGCGTTCAGGCTGCGCGGCTTGCCGGCGGTGCACGTCGACGCGCGCCAGGTCGTCATCACGGACGAGCGCTACACGAGGGCCGAGCCGCTTCCCGATGCGATCGCCGAGGCGGCGCAGCGGATCCTCATGCCGTTGCTGCGCGACGGGCAGATCCCCGTGATGGGCGGCTACATCGGATCGGCCAAGAGCAATGGCGTCACGACCACGCTGGGCCGCGGCGGATCCGACTACAGCGCGTCGCTCGTCGGCGCCGCGCTCCAGGCGGAAGCGATCGAGATCTGGACCGATGTGGACGGCATGCTGTCGGCTGACCCACGCGTCGTCGAGGGCGCGCAGCTCATCGAGCGCATCGCGTTCGACGAAGCGTCCGAGCTGGCGTCGTTCGGCGCGAAGGTGCTGCACCCGAACACCATCGCCCCCGCGGTGACGAAGGGGATCCCCGTGTGGATCCTCAACTCGCGCCGGCCCGAGGGAACGGGCACGCTGATCACGTTCGACGCGCCGCGCCGCGCGGTGACGGCAATCGCCGGCAAGAGTGGCGTCAGCCTCGTGAAGGTGCGCAGCCCGCGAATGCTGCTCACCGAGGGGTTCATGCGCACCCTCTTCGGGGTCTTCGAGCGCCACCGCACGTCGGTGGATGTGGTCGCGACGTCGGAGGTGAGCGTCTCGGTGACGATCGACGACGCGGCGCGGCTGGACGAATTGATGATCGACCTGCACGAGCTGGGGGATGTGACGGTGGAGCGGAATCGCGGCATCGTCTCCGTCGTCGGCACGGGGCTGAGCGATGGAGGCAACGCGATGGCGTGCGCGCTCACGGCGGTGGGCGACATCCGCGTGCACATGCTCTCGCTGAGCTCCAGCGGGATCAATCTCACCGTCGTCGTGGATGGGGAGCAGGTCAGTCCGGCGATGCAGCGTCTGCACGCCGCGTTTTTCGGCTCCGGCGCGACCTGTGTATGACGGACGTCGCGCTCGCGCTCATCGGCATGGGCAAGATGGGTCGCGCCCTCGCCGCTCTCGCGCCGGAGCGCGGCTTCCGCGTGGTCGCACAGCTCGACGCGTCACGTCCGGACTACGCGGGCATCACTCGTGACGCGCTCGCGGGCGCGCAGGTGGCCGTCGAGTTCTCGATGCCCGATGCCGCCGCCGCGAACGTTCGCGCCTGCGCCGCCGCGGGATGCCCGATCGTCGTGGGAACCACGGGCTGGTACGCCGAGCTTCCCGCGGTCGCCGCCGACGTCGAGCGGCTGGGAAGCGCGCTGTTGACGGCGCCGAACTTCTCAGTAGGCGTCGCCGTCTTCGACCGCGTCGTTGCCGAGGCAGCGCGGCTCTTCAGCCAGCTCGAGGGGTTCGACGCGCATCTCGTGGAGACCCATCACGCGGCGAAGAAGGACGCGCCGTCGGGAACCGCTGGCGCGCTCGCCCATACGGCGAGCGCGGCGCTCGGGCGCGCGATCCCGGTCACGAGTGTGCGCACGGGCCACGTGCCGGGCACGCACGAGATCATCTTCGACGCGCCATTCGAGCAGGTGCGCCTGGTGCACGAGGCGCGCGACCGCCGCGTGTTCGCCGAGGGAGCGCTCGTCGCCGCGCGCTGGCTCGTCGGTCGCACGGGCGTGTTCACTCTTCAGGACGTACTGTCGACGCCCGGCGTGGTCGGCGCATGAGCGCGGCCCCGCTGGTCGGCTGCGGCACCGCGCTCGCCACGCCATTCATGGCCAGCGGCGCGATCGACGAGCGCGCGCTGCGCAGCTTCATCGACTGGCAGCTCGACGAGGGGATCGATTTCCTCGTGCCGTGCGGTTCCACCGGTGAGGCGGCGACGATGTCGCTCGCCGAGCACCGTCGCGTCGTCGAGATCACGGCGGAACAGGCTCGTGGACGCGTCCCCGTCGTTGCCGGAGCCGGCTCCAACGACACGGTGAAGGCGATCGCGCTCTCACGCGAGTTGCGTGAGGCGGGGGCGACGCACCTGCTGCACGTTGCGCCGATGTACAGCAAGCCGCCGCAGCGCGGGATCGCCCTCCACATTCGCGCCATCGCCGACGCGGTCGACATGCCGATCGTGCTGTACAACGTGCCGGGTCGCACAGGATGCAACATCGAGGCGTCCACGACGCTCGAGCTCGCGGCGCACCCGCGCGTGGTCGGCACGAAGGAAGCGTCCGGCCTGCTGCCGCAGATCACCGACGTCATCGCCGGAAAGCCCGACGGCTTCACGGTGCTGTCCGGCGACGACGAGCTGACGATTCCCATTCTGGCGCTCGGCGGCGACGGCCTCATCTCGGTGGTGTCGAACGTGGTGCCGCGTCTGATGACGGAGCTCGTGCAGAAGGGCAGGGCCGGCGACTTCTCCGGCGCCCGCGAGATGCACCTGCGGCTGTTGCCCTGGCTGCGTGCCGCATTCGCCGAGTCCAATCCGATTCCAGTCAAGGCCGCACTGACGATGATGGGCAAGTTCGAGAACGTGCTGCGTTCGCCGCTCGTCCCGATGGAAGAGCAGCACGCCCCCACGGTGCGCGACGCGCTGCGCAAGGTGGGTGCATTGTGAGCGCGGCCGATGCGCCGCTCGATGCGGAGTTCGTCGCGCGACTGCTGCGGTGCGCCGACACGCCCGCTGGTGAACCGCTGCCGTCCGATGCCGAGGACCTCGTGTCGGCGCTGCTTGCCGCGCTCGAGGGCGGCCACGTGCGCGCCGCGGAACGAGACGCCGCGGGGACGTGGAATGCAGTGCCATGGGTCAAGCGCGGTATCCTGCTCGGCTTTCGCGTTGGCCGGATCGTCGACATGTCGGTCGGGGGCGGTACGAGCAGCGTGCTGCCCTTCTTCGACAAGCATACGTATCCGCCGCAGGCGATGTCCCTCGCGAGCGGTGTGCGGCTCGTGCCCGGCGGCTCGTCGGTGCGCCGAGGCGCCTATCTCGCGCCTGGGGTGGTGTGCATGCCGCCGATGTACGTCAACGTCGGTGCGTGGATTGGTGCGGGCACGATGGTGGACTCGCATGCGCTCGTCGGCTCGTGCGCGCAGATCGGCGAGCGTGTGCATCTCAGCGCCGCCGCGCAGATCGGCGGCGTTCTCGAGCCGGTCAACGCGGCTCCCGTCGTGATCGAGGACGACGTGCTCGTCGGCGGCAACTGCGGCGTCTACGAGGGAACCATCGTGCGCGCGAAGGCGGTGCTCGCCGCGGGAGTCGTGCTCACCCGCGGCACGCCCGTGTACGATCTGGTCAACCAGCGGATTCTGCGCGGCGACGCGACGGCTCCGCTGGAGATTCCCTCAGGTGCAGTCGTGGTGCCCGGCGCGCGGCGCGTGTCGCACGGGTGGGGCGAGGAACAGGGGCTCTCACTCCAGACACCCGTGATCGTGAAATACCGCGACGAGCGCACCGACCTCGCCACCGCGCTCGAGGGATGGCTCCGATGACGGAAGGGCGGCTTCGCGTCTCCGGCGAGCTCACGGTTCCCGGCGACAAGTCCATCTCGCACCGCTCGCTGATCTGCAGCGCACTTGCCGAAGGTACGTCACAGGTCCGATCGATCCTCCAGTCTGCCGACGTCCACTCCACGGCGGGCGTCCTTCGCGCGCTCGGCGTCCAGGTGCCGGAGCTCGGCGCGTCGATGACGATCACCGGCGTTGGTCTCAAGGGGCTTCGTACGCCGTCGAGGGACCTGGACTGCGGCAACAGCGGAACGAGCACGCGGTTGCTCGCCGGTGTCGTTGCCGGATCCGGGCTGACCGGGCGGTTCATCGGCGACGCGAGCCTCAGCGGCCGCCCGATGCGGCGCATCGCGAAGCCGCTGACGGCGATGGGCGCGGCGGTCGATCTGCCCGAGCACGGCGGACTGCCCATGACGGTCCGCGGCGCCGCACTTCGCGATGTCGAGTGGAACAACGAAACGGGCAGCGCACAGGTGAAGAGCTGCATCATGCTGGCGGCCCTCTGCTCGGGCGTGGAAGCGAAGGTGAGCGAGCCCACGCGGTCTCGCGACCACACGGAGCGGATGCTCGCCGCGCAGGGCGCCGAGGTGTGGGTGAACGAGGACGCGGTGCTGCTGCATCCTGTCCCGAAGCTCGCTCCGCTCGACCTCACGGTGCCGGGTGATCCCTCGTCCGCGGCGTTCTTTGCCGCGCTCGCCGCGCTCGCGCCACGTGGCGAGCTCCTGCTGCGCCGGGTCTGCGTGAACGAGACGCGCATCGGATTCCTTGCCGCGCTGCGAGAGATGGGTGCGTCCGTGGAGCTGGAGAACCGCGAGCGGCTCTCCGGCGAGTGGGTTGCCGACGTGCGCGTTGTCTCGGGAGCGACGCTGAAGGGCGTCTCGATCGGGCGCGAGGCGATCCCCACGTTGATCGACGAGCTGCCGCTCGTCGCGTGTCTCGCCGCCTACGCCACGGGCGAGACGCGCGTGACGGGCGCTGAAGAGTTGCGCGTGAAGGAGAGCGATCGCATCGCCGTCGTCGTCAACAACCTGCGCGCACTCGGCGCCGATGCCGAGGAGCTTCCCGACGGATACGTCGTGCGCGGCACGTCGCCCGTGTTGCGCGGCATGGTCACCACGCATGGAGATCACCGGATGGCCATGGCCTTCGGGGTGCTCGCCGCACTGCCGGGGAACGAGATCGCCATCGACGACCGGGAGTGCGTCGCCGTCTCCTATCCCGACTTCTGGAACGATCTGTCCAGGGTCACCGCGCCGTGAGTGCCACCGTCCGCACGGTGATCGCGATCGACGGGCCGGCGGCGTCAGGCAAGTCATCCACGGCGCAGTGGGTGGCGGAGAAGCTCTCCTTTCGGCACGTCGATTCGGGGTCGTTGTATCGAGGCGTCACCGCTGCCGCGCTTCGTACGGCGCTGCCGCCCGCGGAATGGACGGCGGCGACGGTGCTCGCCGAGGGGCACCGGATCAGCCTGAGGCCGGAGGCAACGTCCTTTCTCCTCCTGATCGACGGTGAGCCGGTGGAGGACGAGCTACGCGGCGCGGCGGTGACCGAGCGTGTCTCGCAGGTGGCTCGGATGCTCGACGTGCGAGCCTGGGTGAACGAGCGCGTCCGGGAGGCCGCCGCCGAGCACGACGTGGTCGTGGACGGACGGGACATGGGGACCGCGGTGTTCCCCGATGCGTCCCTCAAGATCTTCCTGATCGCCGATCCGTGGGAGCGCGCTCGTCGCCGGCTCATCCAGCGACTGGAACGTGGGCCCACCGATGACGAGATCGCCGGGGAGACCGATCAGCTCGTGCAACGCGACGCCAAGGACGCGACGCAGACGGTTCAGGCCACCGACGCGATCCTGCTCGACACGACGTACCTGACGCAGTCGGAGCAGGTGGAGCGAATCGTCGCGCTGGCTCGCGCCGTAACCCACCGTCCGCACGTCACTTAAGGTTTCTCGTCCCGTTGACGGCGGGGCTCGGGCTCCGTATATTTTCAGGTTCGCTCCAAACTGGCCGCCCGGCGAGTGCCCGGGAGGCCGTGCCTGCGTTCTCCCGAGCGGGGAGGCGCATTCCCTCTAACTCGCCGCGGCGAGCGAAAATCCGCGACTTAGGAGACTTACCTTCACGTATGACTGAGCTCGAAATCCTCCCAATGGACAAGGCGGCGCTGACCGCACGCGAGAAGCGCGACGCACAGCGCGCGATTCTTCGCCCCCTGGCCAACCTGCGTCCGGAACTCGTCGACGATGAGGGCTACTCGCCCGACGAGCTCGAAGCGATGATGGAGATGTACAACGGCACGATGGCGTCGATCGACGAGGGGGAGATCGTCAAGGCGCGCGTGCTCGAGATTCGCGACAACATGGTCGTGCTCGACATCGGCTTCAAGTCGGAAGGCAGCGTCCCGCTCGAAGAGTTCAAGGACTTCCCCGACCTCAAGATCGGCGATGAAGTCGAAGTGCTCCTCGAGCATCTGGAGGACCAGGAAGGCTCGGTCGTCCTGTCGAAGAAGAAGGCGGACTTCATGCGCGTGTGGGAGCGCATCCGTCTTGCCTACGAGAACGATCAGCCCGTCGAAGGCACGCTCGTCAAGAAGATCAAGGGCGGAGTCGTCGTCGACCTCATGGGCGTCGACGCATTCCTCCCGGGTTCGCAGATCGCGCTCCGCCGCGTTCCGAACATCGACGAGCTCCTCGGCCAGAAGTTCGAGTTCAAAATCATCAAGCTGAACAAGCGCCGCCGGAACATCGTCGTCTCGCGTCGAGTGATCCTCGAGAACGAGCGTGCGGGCAAGCGCGAAA
>JBDSDB010000133.1:0-6720 GCA_039920785.1 Gemmatimonadaceae bacterium | reverse complement strand
CGCCCGTCGTACCGGACGTATACAGGATCACGGCGGTGTCGTCGGGCGCGCGCAGCACCGTCTCGAACGCCGGCGGCGCCGCGTGCATCAGCGCGTCCAGCGTGGGCGTGCCGGCGACGGGCGAGGCCGCCGCGGGATTCTTCGTCATCACGACGAAGTGCTCGCACGAATCCACCTCGGCGAACGCGGCGTGTCCCATCTGCGCCATCGGCAGCTCGGCCGTGCCCTCGAAGCAGAGATACGCGCGCGCGGCCGAGTCGCGCAGGTGCTGGGCGATCTCGCGCGGCTTGAGGAGCACGTTCAGCGGCACCACCGCCGCGCCGGTCTTGAGGATGCCGAAATAGGCGATCGGGAAGTGCGGCGTGTTCGGGCAGGAGAGCGCCACGTGATCGCCGGCCTTCACGCCGAGCGCGGCGAGCGCGCCGGCGACGCGACGCGCCGCGGCGTCGAGTTGCACGTACGTCAGCCGCACGGGGCCGCAAACGATCGCCTCGCGGTCGGGGTGCACGCGGGCGTGATGCTCGATCAGCATCGAGAGGTTCAGCATCGTCGGCCGGGTGGGTGTAGGAGCGCGGCGGGCACCGGGCGACGGACTGGCGCCCGCCGCCCTGCTAGAACGTCTGCCGGCGCTGCACGAGCGCCGGAGCGAGTGGCGGCGTGCTGGTGGGCGTCGTCATCACGACTCCGCTGGCAGCGGGAAGCGGAACTGAACGATGGATTGTTCGTCGCCCGGAGTTACCGCCGTGTGCAGAGCGCCGCAAGCGGAGAGCGCTCGGCGGCATCAGAGTCGACTCCCCCTGCCCTATGATGCTGCGCCGGGCGGGCAGCGCTTCTTGCTGAATGCCGAGAACCGGACGGCCCCGCCGCTTACGCTGCTCTCGCCGTGGTGGCGCGCGCAGCCCGACTCGCGCTGACCCTGGCGCGGCGAGCGCCGCGCGATGGCCCCGTCGGCGTGCCTTCGCACAAGCCGTGGTCGAAAGGCGGCGGTCCCTGTCCATAGGATCGCTGCGACTTCGAGTGCGTTCGGGCGTGGCTGCCACGCCGTGGATCTCTAACTGCGATGGTGCTTGGCTCAGCGCTCGTGATGGCACACAGCCGCCAACTGAGTCTCTGTCTTTGCGTTAGTTCGCCCGCCCGTGGGAGGAGTTCTCGGTGGCCTTCAAGGGCTCGCCGATGAAGCGGGCGAAGCTGCGCGGTTTGAAGCGCAGTGCGGCGGTAGTCCTCGGCAACTCGGCAAATACGGCTCACGCGGAGGACGCGGAGAGCGCGGAGGTGCTCACGCGCGCGCTGGACGATGAGGAGCCGCTCGTGCGCGGGCACGCCACCTGGGCGCTCGCGAGATTCATCGGTCGCGACGGACACCGAGCGACCTGACTGCGCGGTTGATTGGTCGCTAGCGCGCGCTTGGAGGTTCCGCCGCGAGCGCGGCGAAGCGCGGGTCGGTCCGCAGCGGCGCCCACGTGGGCTCCACCCGGAGACTGCCCCCCGCGACCTAGTCGGCGTCCGGGGCGGCCGCGTCGACGAGTGCGCCCGTTTCCCACGACCTGAGGCCGAGCAGCTTCTCGCCCAATTCGCTCAGGTCGGCGCGCGGGTACCGCGTGCTCTCCCAGTTGCGCGGGTCGCCGGGGAACGCATAGCCCTCCGGGGCGCGACGGTCGCGCCACGAGCTGACGCGCCACTGCCGCAGTTCCTCGTTGTCCTCCTGGGCCGGCATCATCGAGATGTACTGCGCCATGCGCACCTTGTCGCCCGAGCGGTTTGGGCGGATGCCGTGCGGCTGGCTGCTGTTGAAGATGAGCAGGTCGCCCGCCTCCATCTTCACTTTCACGGTCTCGAAGCCCGTCGTGTCCGGCTTGAAGCGGTCGCGGTCGGCCGGCTGGGTGAGCTTCCACGTGTCGTAGGTGCGGAACAGTTCCGGGATGCACTGGAAGCCGCCCATGTTCTCGTCGGTCTGGTCGGCGAGCGCGAGGACGCCCTGCACGTTTTGCGGCTTCGTCTCCGGGTCGTAGTCCCAGTGGATGAATCCCTTGTACTCGAAGCCGGGTCGCATCGGCAGGTTGAGGTTGGCGCGGTCGATGGTCACCCAGAGCTTGTCCGTTCCCCAGATGTCAGCGAAGGCGTCGTGCACGCGCTGCGATTGGCGGTTGTCCCATTCATACTGGTGGTTGTAGAGCTCGACCATGCCCGTGTTGATCAGCTCCTTCATCTTCATCTCCGCCCGCGGCGGGGCGTACCAGGTCGCCGGATCGTTCGGGTCCTTCTCCTCGAACTCCCAGAGCAGGGCCGCCAAGCGTTCGGCATTCTCGAGCGGGATGGTCCGCTTGACGACGACGTACCCGTTCTGCTTCCAAAATGCCCAGTCGTCAGCCGACAGCACCCGCAGCGACGCCGGGTCGGCGTGCTCTCGGAGGCGGATGGAGCTGCTGGTCGCGGTGCTCGGATTTCCCGGGATCTCCGCGTGTGCCTTGTCGGGGATCATGGTCTTATTCGTCGCGGTCTCCATGCGAGCCTCTCAGGGTTATGGCGGCGGTCTGACGAGGGGACAAAGTCGCATCGCGGGCGCGAAAGGTGGTAGCACCCCGGTACCCAGTTTTTGCACTATTTTGCTTGCGATATGAGAAGCACGCTCGAGCAGATCCATCCGGACGCCGGGAGCTCTTTCCGGGTGCTGCTCACGCCGCACCTGATGGACGTCTTCCTCTGGCACTATCACCCTGAGTACGAGGTGGTCTACATCGACGGGGCGAGCGGCACGCGCCACGTCGGCGACCACGTCTCGCGCTACGAGGGGAGCGATCTGGTCTTCATCGGGCCGAACGTACCTCATCTGAATTTCGACTACGGCGTTGCCACCGACTACCGAAAGGTCGTCGTCCAGCTCACGTCGGACTTTCTCGGGGACGCGCTTCGCGAGCGGCCGGAGTTCGCCGCCATCACCGCATTGTTCGAGCGAGCACGCGCTGGCGTCGCCTACCACGGTCGCACGAAGGCGACGGTCGGACGGCAACTCGTTCGGCTCGCCGGCCTGCCGCCTTTCGAGCGCTTCGTACTACTCCTGCGCGTGTTCCAGCGTCTTGCCGTGAGTGACGAGTGGACTACTCTCGGTGGCGAAGCGCTCGTCGGCGTGCACGACCCGCACGAAGATCGGCAACGGTTGGCGCAGGTGAGCCGGCTGGTGGCCGAGCAGTACGGGCGGCGGATCGAGTTGCGCGAGGCGGCCGCGACCGCCCACCTCACCGAGGCGGCGTTCTGCCGCTTCTTCAAGCGGATGACCAGGCGGACGTTCACCGAGTTCGTCAACCAGGTCCGAGTGCGCGAGTCGCAGCGCCTGCTGCTCACGGATCACTCGGTCACGGAGGCAGGGTTCGCGTGCGGCTTCGAGAGCGTCGCCTACTTCACGCGGGTGTTCCGCCGTGTGGCGGGCGAGAACCCGCTGGCGTTCAAGCAGCGCCACCGGGCTGGCCTGGCGCTGCCCGACATGGGATCGTCGCGCAGCCGGCGATAGCGCTTGGCAGAGGTAAGTCGTCGCTCGCACGGACGACTGATGGTTAGACCGCCAGTCGTCCCAGGAGGTGTGCCCGTGGAACGTGCGGTTCTCCAGCGAGGTGCCGAACGATTCGCCCTGCGAGGCGCGAGAGTTTTTCACCAGGAAGGACGCGCGTCAGCTCGCGCGTGACCTCCTGACCATGACTCAGGAGGCGTTCAGCGCGGCGTTCAAGAGCTCTCCGCTGAAGCGCGCCACGTTGCGAGACTGAAGCGCAACGCGGTGGTGGTGCTTGGCAATGTTGAGGCGGCGCACACTCAGGAAAGGGACGAACGCACGCCGCGCGGCAGCCTTCTCACTTGTGGTCCGCTGGCAGCCAAGGCAATTTCGCGAATGCTCTCAGTCGCGGACCGACTTCGTGCGGCGCTGTCGGATCGCTACCGCATCGACGCCGTGATCGGCGTCGGCGGCATGGCCGAGGTGTATCGCGCACACGATCTCAAGCACGGCCGCGACGTCGCCGTGAAGGTGTTGCGCCCGGAACTGGCGCATGCCGTCGGCGCGGACCGATTCCTCCGGGAGATCGCGACGACGGCGACGCTGCGTCACCCGCACATTCTCCCCCTGTACGATTCGGGAGACGCGAACGGCGTCCTCTATTACGTCATGCCGCTCGTCGAAGGCGAGAGCCTTCGCGCGCGGCTCGAGCGGGAGGGGCGCCTCCCGATCGACGAGGCGCTGCGGATCACCACGGAGGTCGCAGACGCCCTAGGCTATGCACATGAACGCGGCATCACGCACCGCGACATCAAGCCTGAGAACATCCTCCTCGAGCGAGGCCACGCCGTGGTCGCCGACTTCGGCATCGCGCGCGCGGTGGCCGCGACGGGCAACGAGCGGTTGACCGATGCGGGCTTCGCCGTCGGCACGCCGATGTACATGAGCCCAGAACAGGCGGTCGGGGAGCCGAACCTCGACGGTCGCAGCGACCTCTACTCCCTCGGCTGCGTGTTGTACGAGATGCTGGCCGGCAAGCCGCCGTTCGTGGGACCGACCGCGGTCGCCATGACGCAGCAGCACCTGATGCAACAGCCGGCATCGATTACCGCGGCGCGCCCGGACGTGTCACCGGCCGTCGCGACGGCACTCGCCCGCGCGCTCGCGAAGGATCCGGCCGAGCGCCCCTGGCCTGCCGCAAAGTTCGTCGACGCGCTCTCGTCGCAGGCTGCCATGGCCACCGCACCCGGGCGGGCGGAAGGGGGGCGTCCGACTCGTCGCGCCATGCTCGTGGCGGCCGGCGTGTTCGGACTACTGGCGAGTGGCTGGGCACTCCAGCGTGCGCGGACACCGCGCGCCACGCTCATCGGCCGGATCGCAGTGATCCCGATGGAGAACCAGACTGGCGACACGGCGCAGCGCTTCTTCGCCGACGGCATGACGCGAGAGGTGATCGGAGTGCTGGCCGACGCCGGCGTGCGAGTGCTCGGGTATCGCGCCGTGGCGCCCTACCGGAACTCCGGGCAGCCCATCAAGGAGATCGCGCGCGAGCTCGGAGTCGACGCAATCGTGTCCGGAGCCGTGCTCCGAACGGGCGACGTCGTGAGACTCTCGGCGGAGCTCATCGACGCCCGGAACGATGAAACGCTCTGGTCTCGTACGTTCGAGCGCTCAGCGGCCGACGTCATGACGCTGCAGCGCGAGGTGGCCGCCGAGGTCGCGCGCGGCATTCGCGCCGGGCTCACTCCGGACCAGTCGCGGCTCTTGTCTGCGGCGCGCCAGGTGAACCCGCGAGCCTACACTCAGTATCTGCTGGGACAGGAGGCGGCAGGCCTGCGCACGGCAGACGGGTTCCGACGCAGTCTGGTGCACCTTCGCCGATCGCTCGATATCGACTCCAGTTATGCGCCGGCATGGGCGACTCTCGCCATCACGAACACCTACGCGCTCATCTACCAAACCGCGCCGCGCGACTCGGCATCTACAGAGGCGATGCGTGCGGCGAACCGGGCGATCGCGCTGGACGCGGATCTTGGCGATGCCTACTTCGCGCGCGGCGTCGCCCGCCTGCACGACCAGTGGGATTTCTCCGGCGCCTATGCGGACTTCCATGCAGCCGAGTCGCGACCCAGCTCCTCACTCGGCCTGGGCATGTTGGGCTGGGCGTTGTGGGAGATGGGTGACTTCGACGGCATGCTTAGGCGCGTGCGCGACCAAGTGGACGATGAGCCCACGACCGCACAATGGCGGAGCGACCTCGCCTGGGGCCTCTGGTCGCTCGGGAAGCCCACCGAGGCGCTTGCGTCGGCGCGCAAGGGGACGGAGCTCGATCCCGCCTTCTACGAGACGTTCGACATTCTCTCGCTCATACTCGGCGACTTGGGGGAGCATGCCGCCGCCGACTCGGCGCACCGTCGCGCGGTGGAAGTGGCCGGCGGCGATTACTGGGTCCGCCGCTTCGACGAGGGGATCCTCGCGTCGCAGCGTGGAGATACGGCCGGGGTCCGGCGTGCCCTCGCCGTGCTGGACGGCGATCCGCGACTGGCGCAGCGCGGCGGCCTGCTGTTCCTCGCTGGCCAGAAGGACAGTGCCTACGCGATGCTGGGCCATGCCGTCGATGCACGCGACCTCGACCTGCTGCAGGTCCTGAATGCGATGCCCCCGCTGTATCGGTTTCGCCGCGAACCCCGCTACCAGGCGCTGCTGGCGCGCATCGGCCTGCCGGAGCGGCTACGGCGCGGAGTCGCTGCGCCGTAGGGCTTCGTCGTCGAGCGGAAGGCATCCGTGTTGGAGCGGCACGGCCGCGGAGTCGGACGAAGCTCCACGCCTGGGCCCGCGCGCTCGAAGCCTGATCACCGAGCGCGAAGCGCCTGGGGGCGTCAGGCGTAGTGGAGGGTGACGATGGCGGCCTATCGGATCCTGCGCTTCGCCCCATCCAACGAACGTCAGGGCGGATACAGCCAGTACGGCTGGGTCGCCCGCTGGAACGCCGCCGCCTCGTCGGCCCACGCGCGCAACAGCGCCTCCATGCGCGCGCGCACGACCTCCGCGGCGCCGGGCGCGGTCAGCGTCTCCCGGAAAACGGGACTCCCGGCCAGCTCCTCCACCCCGCGCGCCTGGTACCGCACGCGGCCCGGGTGTCGGCGTTGCACGACGCGCAACAGGTGCGCGCCCGTCGCGACCGGCTCCACCCGCTCGCGGTCGATCACGACGACGTCGATCATCGGGATCGTACGCCC
>JBDSDB010000132.1:0-17206 GCA_039920785.1 Gemmatimonadaceae bacterium | reverse complement strand
GCCGCCGCGTCCATCGCCGAGATAGAGCCGGCTGCGCAGCGCATCCGCCGTGCCCCAGAACTCGTTGCCCCCGCTCACCACGAGCAGGTCCGCATGCCCGTCCCCGTTCGCGTCGAGAAACGTCGCGTCCACGTCCTCGGCGATGCTGTCCGCCGCGATGGAGGCCTGCGGACTCACCACGAAGCGTCCATCGCGCTGCTGCGCGAGCAGCCTGCCCGGCTGCCACTTGGCGCCGCCCACGAAGATGTCGTCGAGCCCATCGCCATTCACGTCCGCCACGGCGAGCGCCGGCCCCTCCGTCGATAGCAGGCGGGGCATCAGCGGCTCGCGATCGAAGTCGGAGAAGCTGTCCTCGTCGTGCTTCACTGCGGCGCCGAGTCGCGCGGCGACGTCAGTGAACATCGGCTCAGTGGCGGGCGCGTGATAGACGTACCGGCCCGACGCGTTCGCCTGCGAGAGCGTGAGCAGCGTGTCCGCCGCGACGTTCGTCAGCGCCTGGAACCGGCCGTCCGGCCACACCACGATCAACGAATCCGCGCGCGCAGTGCGGCCCAGGCCGAAGTGGAGCCGCGCATCGACCGATGATTCGAAGCCGCGCGTCGGCGACGCCTCGAGGAGCTGGCGCGCACCACCCGCCACCAGGAATACCTTCGCGCCGATGCCGTCCGTGTTCTTCCCCGCGCCGCGCAGGCGCACGGCGAGATAGTGGTTCCCCGTGACGGTCCGCGCCCGGTTCCGATAGATCGACGCGGGCGCGTTCACGTTGTTCACCACGAGGTCCAGCGCGCCGCTGTTGTTCAGGTCCACGTACACCGCGCCATTGGAGAAGCCCGGGTCGCCAAGCCCCCACGCCTCCGCCCTCTCTGTGAACGTGAGGTTGCCGTTGTTGTGGAAGGCGAAGTTCGCCAGCGGCACGTGGGGCAGCATCGCCAGCAGCGCAAGTGTGCCGCGCGATTCGCCAAGCGCCAGCGACGACTGGCTCGCCGAGCTTCCCACGGCGTCGATGAAGTCGAGGTCGTTCGGCCGCCGGTACATGCCGTTGGTGATGAACAGGTCCTTATGGCCGTCGTTGTCCAGATCGGCGAACAACGGCGACCAGCTCCAGTCGGTGGCGGCCACCCCGGCGAGATTCGCGATCTCGCTGAAGCGCGACGCGCCGCGGTTGAGGTGCAGCGCATTGCTGGCGAACTGCGGATGGTACCCCGCCTTCACGCGCGCCTGGGACAGCGCGTAGCCCTCCGCGTTCGCCGACGTCTTCAGGATCTCCTCGCGCCGCGGCAGCATGTCCACCGTCATCACGTCCGGCCGGCCATCGTTGTCGAAGTCCGCGGCATCGACTCCCATCGAGAACCGGCTCGTGTGGCCCGTTGCCGTGCCGATCGACTCCGTGAAGGTGCCGTCGCAGTTGTTCAGGAAGAGAAGGTCGTTCTCTTGAAAGTCGTTGGCGACGTAGATGTCCGGACAGCCGTCCATGCTGACGTCGCTCACCACCACGCCGAGCCCGAACTCCAGGCCACCGTGAATCCCCGCTGCCTCGCTCACGTCCACGAAGTGGCCGCCGTCGTTGCGGTACAGCCGATCGCCGGCGCGCGGGTTTCGCTTGGCCGTGGTCTGCTCCTGCCGGCGTTCCGCGTGCGTCGAGTAGTTGAGCAGGTACATGTCCAGATCGCCGTCGCCGTCGTAGTCGAAAAAGGCGGCCTGCGTGGAGTAGCCCGCGAAATCGAGATTGTATTCCTTGGTGCGATCCGTGAAGTGCCCGTCGCCGTCGTTGACGTACAGCACGTTGTGGCCCTGCATCGCGAGATAGCTCACGCCGGAGACGTAGATGTCCACGAACCCGTCGCCGTTCACGTCGGCCATCGTCACGCCCGAATTCCAGCCGCCGGTGCCCGCGACGCCCGCCTTCGCGGTCACGTCCTCGAAGTGGTAGTCCCCCCGGTTCAGGTAGAGCCGGTTCGACCCGAGGTTCGACGTGAAATAGAGATCGGGCAGGCCGTCATGGTTGACATCGCCTACCGCCACGCCGCCACCGTTGTAGTAAAAGAGGTAGTTGAGGATGTTGAATGCGCTGTCCTCCGGCAGTCGGTTCTCGAAGCTGATGCCGGTCACGCTCGACGGCAGGCGCTCGTAGAGCGTGGGTGGCTCGGGTGACGCGTGACAACCGACGCCCGCGACGCAGGCCGCGAACGTGAGCATTCTCCTCTGGCGCGCCGCGCCCCTCATCCACACCTTCATGTGAGGGCGAGGCCTGCGCGACGTGCACCACGCGCGACGCTACCACCCTCGCCCACCCACGCGTCGCGACACACGGAGATCGGCATGGCACTTTCGCATCGCCGAGCATCCTGTCGAGCGCGACGCACCACCGGCGAAGAACTCACATGCGTAGCTCCAACGCTCGTACAGGGATGCTCGGATCGCGGCGAACGCTGCGCGTCATCGCGCTCGCCATCGTCGGTGCCGCGTGCGCCAAGTCCAGCGGAGCGGGCGGCACGTCGCAGCCTGCGCCCGTGCCATCCGAGCGCGCGTCCACCGTCGGCTCGGCGGAGATTTCCCGTCAGCCCAACGAATCGGTCGACAAGTATCTGAATGGTCGCTTTCCCGGCGTCACGGTGAGCCCGTCGCAGGACGGCGGCGTCTCCATCCGCATCCGCGGGGCGTCCTCGGTCCACGGCAACAACGAGCCGTTGTACATCCTCGACGGCATCGTGCTCCAGCCGAGCGCGTCGGGCTCCCTCGCGGTCAACCCGTACGACATCGCGTCGATCAAGGTGCTCAAGGACGCCACCGACATCACGATGTACGGCGTGCGCGGTGCAAACGGCGTCATCGTCATCAAGACCAAGCGCGCGCAGTAGGCGACGTCGCGCCCGCACGGTCATCTCCCGCGCGCGACCGTCGTCGCTCGGCGCGCGCGGAAGAGCAACGGCGTGTCGTTGTTGCGCGCCACCACGTATAGATCGCCCGTGGCCGTGCGCACGCGCTGAATGTCTCGCGCCTGGCCCGGCACGCGGAATCCGCTTTCGGGCGCGCGCACCGGCGTGAACGTCCCCTTCCCATCGCCGCGCAGCAGTAGCCCGTAGCTGGCGCGCATGCGCCCGATCGCCGGCTCGAAGCCGTCGAAGTTGCCGGCCAGCAGGAGGTCGATGTGTCCGTCGTGGTCCACGTCGGCGGGCAGGATGCCGTACACCGGCGCGAGCTGCGCTTCGTCGGGCAGCGGGATCACCGTGAACGTGCCGTCGCCGTTATTCCGCACGAGCGACGTCGCGAACTCGTTCGCCTGTTTGACGACGGCGTCCTCGAGCTCCGCCTTGCTGAACACGTCGGCGGTGCGTTGCCGCGCGTAGCCGGCGAATGTCGGATAGCGCGGCGCCAGTGACGGGAGCGCCTCGAGCAGATCGTTGCGCAAGGTCACCGGATAGCTCACCCCGGCGTTGTAGGTCGCGAGGAGCTGCTCCACCGAGCCGTTCCGCTCGAAGTCCTTCACGAACAGCGTCGTCGGCTCCCGCGCGGATGCACGCAGCCGCCCGTTGAATCCGAGGTTCCCGACGATGAAGTCGGTGCGGCCGTCGCCGGTGAAATCGCCCGCGACGAGCCGGTTCCACCAGCCCTGGCTCTTCTCCAGACCCGGCACCGCCAATCGCGTGAGCTTGCCGCCTCCCGCGTTTCGGAAGATGGTGATCGGCATCCACTCCCCGACCACGACCAGGTCGAGCTTTCCATCGCCGTCCACGTCACGCCAGACCTCGTCCGTGACCATGCCGGCGTACTCCAGCTCCGGCGCCAGCGTCGCCGTGACGTTCGTGAAGTGACCGCGGCCGTCGCCCTTGAGCAGCAGGCTTCGCGGATTGATCCCGTACTTCCACGGCACCACGCGCCCACCCACGAACAGGTCCATGGCGCCGTCGCCGTCGTAGTCGGCCGCCACCACACGAGATCCGCTCTCCGTCTCGTCCGGCAGCGCACCGGTCGCCTTGCGGAAATGACCCTTTCCGTCGTTCAGGTACAGCCGGTCCTGCAGCGCGGGCGCCGCCTCGGAGTACTCGCTCCCTCCGCTCACGACGTAGAGATCGGGATATCTGTCGCCGTTCGCGTCGAAGAACACCGCACCGAGATCTTCGGAGATCGCGTCCTGCGCAAACACCGAATCGCTGCTGGAGACGAACGATCCATCGCGCCGTTGCAGCAGCAGCTTCCCGGCCTGCTCCTTCGCGCCGCCCATGTACACGTCGTCGAGCCCGTCGCCGTTCACGTCGGCCACCGCCGTGTACGGCCCCTCGGTCGACAGCAGCTTCGGCATCAGCGGCTCGCGGTCGAAGTCCACGAACACGTTCTCCTGATGCTTGAACGCGAACGCCGTCTGCGCCGTGACGTCCGCAAGCGGCGGCTCGGGCACGGCCGTCGCGACGGCCGCCGCGGGCGCGGACGCCGCCTGCCGCACGCTCGCGAGCTGATTGGCCGCCACCTTGTATTGCAAGGTGACCCGCCCGTCCGGCCACCGCACACGCAACGAGTCCACGCTCGTCGCCGCGCCGAGTCCGAACGTAAGGACGTAGTCCACGCTCGACTGGAAGCCACGCGTCGGCGATTCCTCCTGCATCAGCTGGAGACTGCCCGCGTACAGTGTCGCCTTCGCGCCGATCGCAAAGCGGTTCGCCCCCTCGCCCTCGAGCCGCAGCCGGAGAAAGTGGTTCGTCGGATGCAGCGCGCGCGCGTTGTTGCGATAGACGAACGCCTCCTGGTTCACGTTGTTCACCACGAGATCCGGCGCGCCGTCGCCATCCAGATCGCCGTATGCGGCCCCATTCGACAGGCTCGGCGCATCCAGCCCCCACGCCTTCGATTCGTTGTCGAAGTGGAGACCACCGCGGTTGTGAAAGGCGTAGTTCGCAATGGGCGTCGTGCTCGCGGCCTGCACGAGCTTGCGGAAGTCGGCCTTCGTGCGGCCGCCGCTCGTCACCGACCGCATCGTCTCGTCGCTCATCATGAACGTGAGGTAGTCCTGCGAGGTGATGTCCCGCGCGATGCCATTCGTCACGAAGATGTCCTTCCATCCGTCGAGATCGACATCGGTGATCAGCGCGCTCCAGCTCCAGTCGGTACGCGCGACCCCCGCCATCTGTCCCACGTCGCTGAACGTGCCGTCGCGGTTGTTTCGCTGCAGCATGTTCCGCATCAGCGCGTGATGGTAGCCGTTCTGCAGCTTGGCCTGGTACGTCGCCCAGCTGTCGAACTGCGCCGTCATCTTCAGGCGGAACTCGTTCTCTGGCAGCATGTCGGTGGTGTACACGTCGGACCAGCCGTCGTTGTCCACGTCCGCCGCATCCAGCCCCATCGAGAACGCGCTGATCACCGGCATCGTTCGCTCGAGCACTTCGTCGAACGAGCCGTCGCCCTTGTTCACGTAGAGGTAGTCGCGCTCGGTGAAGTCGTTGGCCACGTAGATGTCGGGCCGCCCGTCGTTGTTCACGTCGGTCACGACCACCCCGAGGCCGAACGCGTTCTCCGGGCTGTAGATTCCCGCCCCGGCACTCACGTCGATGAAATGCCCGCCGTCGTTGCGGAACAGCTTGGCGCCGCCGAACTTGTCGCGGACGATGCGCTGGTTGCGCAATGCGATGCTGCTTGCCGGCCGCGGCGAGTTGTTGATCACGATCAGATCGAGATCGCCGTCCCCGTCGTAGTCGAAGAACGCCGCCTGCGTCGAGTATCCCTGATCGGCGACGCCGTACTCTTCCGCCATCTCCTTGAACGTGGGCACGCTGTCGCCGTCGAGGCCCTGGTTGATCCAGAGCTCGTTGGCGCGACTCGCCGCGTCCCCCGGGCCGGCGTGACAGATGTAGATGTCGAGCCGCCCATCGCCGTTCACGTCGGCGAGCGTCACGCCGGTTGTCCAGAAATCCTTGCGGTTCTTCACTCCCGACGCGCGCGTCGCGTCGCGGAAGCGGAAGCTCCCTTCGTTCAGATAGACGGCCGGCCCCTCCTGGTTGGAGGTCAGCACGATCTCGGGCCGCCCGTCGCCCGAGAGATCGCCGATGGCCACGCCACCGCCGTTGTAGTAGTTGCGGTACGTGAAGACGTTGAAGTCCGGCCGGTCGGTGAGCGTGTTCGCGAAGCGCACCCCGGTGGCGCTCGACGGCAGCAGCGTGAAGAGATGGCTGCGGTCCCCGCTGATCGCACTCCCTGTCTGCGCCTCTCGCGCCTCGTCCGACGAACCGGTGCAGCCGGCGCTCAGGGCGACGAGGCACAGCGCCGAGAGGGCTCGGCGACTGCGGACAGCGTGGATTAGCATCATGCGGCGAGGCGGGAGCGGCGGGACACGCACAGCCACGATGCGGCCGCGCACGGAAGTCGTAGGCCCTACTGCACCATAGCCTGCCCCGGTGCGGAGCAGGCTATGGTGCACTGTGATCGTCGTACGCCCGCTAGTAGCCGGGATTCTGCGTCAGCAGGGGATTCGTCTGGATCTGAGTGGACGGGATCGGGAAGAGAATCTTGTTCGCCGACGACACTGGTTTGAAGCGGCGCGCCGCCGTGAAGGTGCCGGCGCGGATCATGTCCTCACGACGCTTCGCCTCCTCGACGAACTCGAAGAGCCGCTCGTTGAAGATCGCCGTCCGCGTAGCCGCCTGCGACATCGAGGCGTCGAGCGGCTTGGCCGGGCTGAACTGCCGCTGGCGAATGATGTTCGCCTGCGCGATGCCGGCCGACGTCTGCCCGAGCTCGTTCATCGCTTCCGCCTTGATCAGATACATCTCCGCCAAGCGGAAGAAGGGGAAGTTGTTCGGATGCGAGTCTCCGCTCGGCGCGCCAGGTAGCGGCGCGAACTTGTTGAAGCGCGGCCCTTCCGCCTCTCCCGCCTGGGTCTCGTTGGCGATGTCGATCGTGAAGATCAGCGGGTTGCCGGCGCGATCCTGCACCGCGAGGCCGGTGTTGAAGCTGTACTGCTGGCCGACGAGGAACATGTTGCGGCGTGCGTCGGCCGGGTCGAACGCGCGGTAGGTCTCGGCGATCGTCGCGAAGCCGTTCCACGGACCCGGTGTGAGCGCATTGTAATGATTCGTGCGCATCGGCAGGGTCATGCCAAGACCGGTCACCGCCGAGGTGTGGGCGACGTAGAAAATGTTCTCCTTCGAATCGTGATTGTCCGGCGTGAAGTTCTTCTTCCAGTCCGCTGAGAGCGAATACTGGCCGGAGTTGATCACGCGATCCGCCGCGGCGATCGCGTCCTGCCACCGCGCAGCGCCTTTCGTGAGGCCCGCTGCGGTGACCGTCCCCGAGTAGACCTGCGCGTTGAGATACAAGCTCGCGAGGATCGCGTTGGCCACGCCGCTCGTGACGCGTCCTTCCGAGCCCGAGGGCCACGACGCCGGCAGCGCAACGCGCGTCGCGTTCAACTCCGACTCGATGAAGCGGAACACCGAATCGCGCGGCACCCGCGCGACCGCTTCGACCTTGGTGGTGGTCACCAGGGGCACGCCACCGAACATGTCCTGGAGCATGTAATAGTACCACGCGCGCAGCGTGCGCAGCTCGGCGAGCGTCGTCGCCGAGTTCGCGCCGCCCGCCTTCGTGATCACATCGATCATGAGGTTCGAGCGTGCCACACCGGCGAACAGATCGTTCCACATGCCGTTCATGTCGTCCAGCGCGGACCCGCTGTTCGGCCCCCAGGTGTGCTTGAAGATCTCCAGCCAGCGCCCGTTGTCGTACCAGTCCTGGCCGCGGGTGGGCACGATGATCTCGTCCGTCGAGATCTCGCTCAGATTGATGTAGCCCCACTCGGTGCCGCGCAGGCCGGCGTACACCGAGGCGACGCCAGCGAGCACCTCGGCGTCGCTCCGGAACGCGTTGTTCGGGGTGAGCGCGTCCTGCGGCACCTCGGTGAGGTTCGTGCACGCGTGGAAGATCATCAGGGCGGGCACGAGGAGTACCGCCCGCCACGAGGCCCACCGGATCGACTTTCTGAAAGTAGCGGTCATATGCGTCGCGAGTTTGAGTGAGCGTGCGAGCGCGGCTCGACGGTGGAGATCAGAATGCGACATGGGCTCCCGTCGTGAAGGTGCGCGCGCGCGGATAGGTCAGGTAGTCGATGCCGCGCGCCGCGACGCCGGCCGCCGTGAACACTTCGGGATCGTACCCCGTGTACGGCGTGAAGAGCAGCAGGTTGTCGCCCGAGAAGTAGACGCGGGTGCTGCGTCCGCCACCGAACGAGGCCGGAAGCTTGAACGTGTAACCGAGCGTCGCGTTCTGCAGACGAACGAACCGCCCGTTCTCGAGCCAACGCGAGGAGTAGATCGCGGGTTCCTCGATGCCGATCGGATCGCTGAGCGCCGATCGCAGGAAGTTCTTGTTGGACTTGGCGTTGCCCTTGGTGGAGTACACCAGCGCCGTGTTGTTGAACACCGTGCGGCCGAACTCGCCGCGCCACAGCCAGCTCGCGTCGAAGCCGCCCGTGGAGCCGTTGCTGCGGAATCCGAGGCTGAACTTCGGGTTGGCGTTGCCGATGATCCCTTCATCGTCGCCCGTGGGAGAAAAGGTCTCGCCGTTCACGCACCCAACGCTCTTCGCCTGGCAGGAGAACACCTGCTTGCCTTTGCTGTCGACTCGCAGGAAGGTCGCGCCCCAGAAGGTGCCGAGCGGCTGGCCGACGATGATGCGCTGCGACTGGCGCCCGGACTGGCCCTGCCCGTAGACGCCGCCCGTGATGATGAATTGCCGGTCCACCCCGAGGTTCGTCGCTTCGTTGCGCTCGACCGACATCACGAGACCCGACGATAAGGTCCGCGAGGGATGGTCGATCAGCTGCGCGTCGATCGACGCCTCGAACCCGCGATTGCGCACTGAGCCGATGTTCTGCAGTTGCGACGAGACCACCGCCGGCTGCGGCACGGGAACGGTGAGCAGCAGGTCATTCGTCGTCTTCTGATACAGGTCGATCACGCCCGTGATGCGGTCCTGCTTGAGGCCCCAGTCGAGACCGACGTTGGTTCCTGTGGTCGTCTCCCACTTGAGCAAGGGGTTCTCGACCTGTGAAGCGAGGAGGCCCGAGGTGACGCCGTTGCCGAACGGGTACCGGGCATCGCCCGATGCGCGGAGCAGCAGCTGAGTGGCGTACGGACCTATGGCCTGGTTGCCCTGCTTTCCCCAACCAGCGCGGAGAGCGAGCGACGAGAACATACTGCCCTTCATGAACTCCTCGTTGCTGATGCGCCAGGACCCGGACACGGCGGGGAACACCGACCACTTGTTGCCCTCGGCGAACTTCGACGAGCCGTCGCGGCGGATGACGGCGGTGACGTAATACTTCTCGGCGAATCCGTAGTTCGCGCGGCCGAAGAACGAGACCAGCCGGCTCTGCTGGAGATACGAGATCGGGAGCTGCGACGACGCCTGCGTGCCGGCGCCAAGATTATTGTACCGAAAGGCGTCGGTGATGAAGCCCTGCACCGTCGCTTCGAAGCCGGCGTTGTCGAATCGGCTGTACTCGTATCCGCCGACCACTTCGAGCTCACTTCGCGCGCTCAGCTTGGGCGTGGCAGTGAGCAGCTGCTGGAAGTTGAGGTTCTGCAGTGAGCGCTCCGCCTGGCGCGCCACACCGTTGAACTCCGCGCCCAGCGGGCTCGTACGCGGGATGTACGACTGCCGCACCGAGTTGGTGTAGTCAGTGCCGAGTGTGGTGGTCGACACGAGGCTCGGCAGCAGGCTCACCGTTCCCGTGAGGTTGCCGAGAATCCGGTTCTCTGGCGCCCGGTCGGAGATCTGATTCGCCAGCGCGACCGGGTTGCGGAGGTCCTGCGCGCCTGGACCCACCTCGAAGTACTTCACCCCGCCCGACGCCGAATCGGGCGAGGAGACGGGGAAGGTCGGGTTGAAGAACGCCATGTTGGTGAACACGCCACCGATGAAGCCGCCGCCGTTCTCCATGGCGAGGTAGACGTTGTTCACGCGCGATGCCGTCATGTTCAGGTCGAGATTGACCTTGCCGTCGAGCGCGGAGTGCTGCGCGTTGAGCCGGCCCTGGTAGCGCTTGAGCCCGTTCGAGATGACCACGCCCTTCTGATCGAAGTAGTTGAGCGAGGCGCGGTACAGCGTCTGGTTCGAGCCGCCGGAGAACGACAAGTTGTGGCTGGTGGAATAGCCCGTGTGAATGAGCGCGTCCTCCCAGTCCGTGCTGGCTTTGCCGAGCAGCGCAGACTGGCTCGAGGGCAGACCACCGGCCTTGATCTGATCGGCCACGAAGGTCCGATACTCGTCGCCGTTGAGGAAGTTGAGGCGGTTGGACGGTCGCGCCGCCGCGGCGTACCCGTCGTACTCCATGACGGACGAGCCGCGCTTGCCGTGCTTCGTCTGGATCAAGACGACGCCGTTGGCGCCGCGGCTGCCGTAGATCGCCGTGGCCGAGGCATCCTTGAGCACGGTGATGGTCTCGATGTCGCTCGGATTCAGCGCGTTCAACGGATTGCGGCCCAACGCAGCGCTCACCCCGTTGATGTTGGCGCCGGCCACGCCGCTCTCGTTCTGCAGCGGCACGCCGTCGACGACGTAGAGCGGATCGTTGCTCGCCGTGATGGAGGTGCCGCCGCGGATGCGAATCTGTGCGCCGCCGCCCGGCTCACCGTTGTTGGTGACCATCTGCACGCCGGCCACTCGGCCCTGCAGCAGCTGGTTCGCGTTGGTGATCACGCCGACGTTGGCCGCGTCGGCTTCCACCGTCGCGACGGATCCCGTGATCGCTTCGCGCTTCTGCGCGCCGTATCCGGTGACGACCAACTCCGTGAGCACGGCCGCCTGCGAGGACATCACGAACTCCACGGTGGCCGATCCGGCGGCCGGCACTTGCACGGCACGCGACTGCGCGCCGAACCCAATGCGTGTCGCGCGGACGACCTGCGGGCCGGCGGGCACACCGATGATGCTGAATGAGCCGTCGGCTCTGGACAGCGCACCGATGGAGTGGCCGCTGATGCGGAGACTCACCGATACGAGGGGCTGTCGCGATGCCGAGTCGAGGACGCGCCCCGAGACGATGCCTGTCTGCGCGAGCACCGGCGCAGCGAGGAGTACGCTTCCCAGTAGTGCGGCCAACGCATATCGAGTCACTGCCATTCGTCTGCCTCCAGTTAGACAAGGGTCGTTGTCCGATGACGAGGAGAGCGGCTCGCTTCCTCGCATCCGACGAGCACCGTTAGAACGGTGGGGTGACAAATCCGTGCGCGTACAAAGTCCAGCGTTCGGCGTGAGAGGCCCGTAAGCGAGAGAAAATCAGCCATCCACGCACTAGGGACTCGGCCAATTGCGCAATCGTCATCGGTGAGCGCAATTTTTCGTGCAAAAAACTTGTGCCGATAGTATTAGATGTGATCGAGAGCGCAAGGAATCTCTCGCGAAGCGTCCTGGAGTGGGTCCGCGCTCTCGAGCCTCACAAAGTCCCGTCCGGCAGCGACGTATATTGTCCAGTCCTTTGTGCAACCGTTTGCGCAACAATTGCGAAAGAATGCCCAAATTGTCCCCGACGAGAGGATCATGGCTGGTAACCGCGTGACATTGAAGGACATCGCCAAGTCACTGGGCCTCTCCATGGCCACCATCTCGCGCGCCCTCGCCGATCACCCGGACATCAGTTCAGAAACGAAACTTCGTGTCCGCGACGCCGCGCAGGCCCTCAGCTACATCCCCAACTACCGCGCCCGATACCTCCGCGCCAAGCATTCCCGCCTCATCGCGCTCATCGTCCCGGAGATGGGCATGTTCTTCACGCCCTCCATGATCACCGGCATCAATCGCGTCGTACAGGCGAACGACTACTCGCTGATCGTCTTCCAGTCCGACAACTCCCTCGTCCAGGAGCGCCGACTGCTCGAATACTGCACGCACCTGTCCGCCGACGGCGTCCTCCTCGTGCTCGCCACCGAAACCTCAGATCTCGACCATCTCGCCCTCTTGGGCGAGTGCGGCATCCCCGTCGCGCTGCTGGACCGGACGATCGACACGACGCGGCATACCACGATCACGATCGATGACGAAGCGGCTGGTCACGAGGCGGCGACCTATCTTCTCCAGCGGGGCCACGAACGATGCCTCGGCATCTTCAGCGACGAGCGCCAACGCATCAGCGCCTCGCGTCTCAAGGGATTCCGGCGTGCCCACTTCGAGCGGAACGTCCCGCTCGCGGAAACACAGATCCTCCGTGTCGCCATGATCGCGGACCTCGACGGACTTCTCGATCGCGCGTTCGCGGCGCATCCGGACGTCACGGCCATCTTCACGATGACGGACGAGCTGCTGGTCCACACCCACCACCTGCTCGCGCGCCGCGGCATCAAGATTCCGAAAGACGTGTCGCTCATGGCGATCAGCGATGGGCAGGCTCCCGCGTTTCTCCATCCCAACGTCACGCATCTGCGCCATTCGGGAGTGGAGGAAGGAGAGCGCTCCGCACACATCCTCATCGGCATGATCGAGCACAACTCGGACGCCATGATGGACGTCCGCATCCGGACCACGCTCGTGGAGCTCGGGTCCGTGGCCATCCGAAGCCAACCGGCCAGGCGTCGGGTCACCCGCTAACCTCTCTTCGACCCGACATGAGTCTCCTCGCCCTCGCGCTGTTCGCCCAGCTGGCCCTGCCATCGCGAACCACGCTCCCCGTCCTCGCCGTCCCCGAACGCGGCCTCGACGACGGCGCCGCCTACCAGGGCTACGAGACGCGTCTCTTCCGCGACGCGGCCGGCAATACGGTGCAGATCTACCTCGACGCGCGCGCAGAACGCGTCGTGCATCTCTGGGCAGACGCCGAGGACGAGAGCTTCGGTTTCACAGCGCGCCGCCCTGGAGGTGGCGCCGCGGTCCTCCGGTGGGACGGACCTGGCGCACGCGTCGGGCGCTCCGCCGCCACGCGAACGCTCGAGCACGCGCTCGTCGCCGACGGGCCACGGATCGACATCGGTTGGTTCCTCCTCGGCTCGATGCGCGTCGAGCGCGATCTGCAGTACGACGGCCGGCAGCGTGCGCCGTTCGCCGAGGGGCCGTATCGCCTGGCGGAGATCGAGCGCCTGCTCACCGCGCTCGCTTCGCTCGAGCCGACGGAGCGCGCGCGGCATCTCGCGCTGCTGCACGCCGACAGCGTCGGAGCCCTGCGCGAGCGCACACGACCCGCGCTCACCATGTTGAACGACGGCGCGCTGCGTGTGGTGCGCGTGGCGCAGCCGGCGCTGGACGGACTGGACACCCTGGTGCTCGAGCTGCGCACCGATCCGCGCCGAGTGGCCACTGAAGTGGTGGGAGACTCGGTCATGCTTCGCTCGCGCGCGGGGAGGCGGATCCCGTTCTCCATCCGCGTGTCCACGAACGGCCGAGCCCTCACGCCGCTCACGCGCGGCGAGATGTTCACCGCGCCCTTCCTCGACTACGTCGCGGAGTCGCGCTCGCTCGCCGAACGGCGGGGCGTCGCGCGAGACGTCGCGCAGCGCGCACGGCGCGTGGAGCGCCAGGTGCGCGGGCTCGAGCTGCTGGCGTCGCGTGAGAAGCTGATGGCCGGCCTGCCCACCTACGCCACGTACTTCGGGCGCGACATGCTGATGACCGCGCTGATGATGCGCCCCGTCTGGCTTCCCGCGATGTCGGAGGCGGTCATCGGGAGTGCCCTGCGCAAGCTCGGACCCGATGGGCGCGTCAGCCACGAAGAGGCGCTCGGCGGTCAGGCGGTCCGCGAGGCGGCGAGCGAGTACGCGTCGCTCGTGACCCAGGCGTCGGCGGCTGGAACCCGGCGCGCCGCGTCGGACAGCCTCCTCGCGCGCGCCCGCACGGTGCTGCGCGATCTGCGCCGTGTTCGCGAGAACTATCACATGATCGACGCGGAGTTTCAGCTGCCGATCGTCGTCGGGCGGTGGCTGAGCGATGCGGGGGTGTCCGCCGCCAGAAAACGCGCGTTCCTGCTCGACACGGTGGACGCCGGCGAGCCGCGCGTCGCGCGATTGATCCGAGAGCTGGCGCTCGTCGCGCGCATCACGGCGCCCTATGCCGAGCGGCCGCTGCCTGACCGTCTCATCTCGTTCGCCGCGCGCGACTCGGGCCGGTGGGCGTCGCAGAGCTGGCGCGACAGCGAGGTCGGGTACGCGCGCGGCCGCTACGCGATGGACGTGAACGCCATCTGGGCGCCGCGCGCGCTGGAGTCGGTGGGGATCATCTTCGACGCGCTGCGCGCCATCGGCCTCTCGCCCGACTCCCTCGCGCGCGTCTCACCTGAGATGGCGGGACGATCCGCGCTCGGGCGGTATGCGCGCGAGCCTGCGTCTCTCCGCCAGGCGGTGGACCGTTGGATGGGCGCGAGCCGGCACTTCCTCGTCACGCTCTCACCCGCGGAAGTCGGCGCACGGACCGCCGCGCGCCTCGCCGCGATGCCGGAGGCGGAGCAGCGCCACTGGGCCAACGTGCTCACGCAGACGAGGGCGGACGGCGATTCATTGCAGTTTCTCGCACTGTCGCTCGACGCGGCCGGTCATCCGATCGCGGTGGCCAATAGCGATGTCGCAACGCGACTCTTTCTGGGCGAGCGGGAGCGCAGCGGGGGAGTACCCGACGCCGCCGCGCGTGCCGAGGTGCTGCGCGACGTACGGCTGTTCGTGCGCCGGTATCCGGTCGGGCTGCTGGTGGACAACGTCGGTCCCGTCGTGGCGAACGATGCGTACGCGTCTTCGTCGGTCTGGCGCGACTTCGAGCGGGATCGCTACCACGGGCCGCGCGTGGTGTGGGGGCGCGAGAACAACCTCTTCCTCATCGGTGCGATGAACCGGGTCGCCGAGGCGCGCGGGCACTTCCCGGAACTTGCCGAGTACCGTCGCGAAGTCGGCGACGCGATCGATCAGGTGCTCGGTGCGGTCGACGCGTCGGGCTTTCACAGTGAGCTGTGGAGCTACGAGCTGCGCGACGGACGGATCGTGCCGGTGCGCTATGGCTCCGGGTCCGACGTGCAGCTGTGGAGCACCACCGACCTTGTGGTTGGCTACGCGCGCTCCCGGATGGCGAGATAGGAGCGCGCGTCAGCCCGTCAGCGTCAGCGCACCCGACTCAACGCACCAGCACGCGATAGCCGTGCGCGGGGATCTCGACGTTGCCTCGCGCCGCCAACGCGACTTTTCCTCCAGAGAACCAGTCGGTGAACTCGCCGGCACTCGGGAGTCCTTCGTACGACGCGGCCACTGGTGCATCACCGAAGTTGACCGCCGTGAGCACGGTGTTGGCACCGAGGGTGCGCGTGAACGCGTATACGCGATCGCCTCCCGATGTTCGAAGCGTCGTCTGCGTCCCGCCCCACGAACCATTCGCGAGTGCCGGCTGGCGGTGCTTGAGATCGAACACGGCGTGGTAGAAGTTCGCCAGCGACGGACCGTTCCAGTCCACCGTGTCCTTCTCGAAGAAGCGTAGCCGCTTCTTCATGCTCACCTCCTGTCCGGAGTAGAGCATCGGCATCGAGTTGCGGGCCGTGGCCGCGAGCACGAACGCAGGTTGGTGATTTGCGCCCATTCGTTCGAACTCGGAGCCGTTCCAACTGTTCTCGTCGTGGCTGCTCGTGAAGTACATGCGGTACGCGCCCCGCCCGTACAGCGTGTCCTGGGCGGCGAAGTAGGAGTCGAGCTCACCAGTGGGGCGCTTGCCCTTCGCGACGTCGTTGAGCAGATGATGCAGCTGCCATCCGTACGTCATGTCGAACGTGGCATGCATGCGCGGATCCTCCGCCTCGGCGAGCATGAAGAGATCCGGCTTCGCTGCAACGAGCGCGGGCCGCGCCTGCCGCCAGAAGTCGTTCGGCACGCCGCCCGCCACGTCGCAGCGGAAGCCGTCGATCCCCGTCGAGTCGATCCACCAGCGCATCGCGGCGATCATGTCGCGCCGCATGTTCGGATTGTCGTAGTTCAGCTCCGCCACGTCGGTCCAGTCGGTGTCGTGCCCTTCGTTGTCGCGCGCGTTGACGATCGTGCCGTCGGGCCTCGAGACGTAGTAGTCCTTGTGCTGCGTGATCCACGGATGATCGAAGGCTGTATGGTTGGGCACCCAGTCGAGGATCACCTTCATCCCCTGCGCGTGCGCGGCCCCGACCAGCGCCTTGAAATCCGAGAGGGTGCCGAACTCCGGATTGACCGCCGTGTAGTCGGCGATCGAGTAGTAGCTCCCGAGCGTGCCCTTTCGGTTCTTCTTTCCGATCGGCTGCACGGGCATGAACCAGAGCACGTCGACGCCGAGCGACTTGAGGCGTGGCAGGTGCGTCTGCATCGCGGCCAGCGTGCCTTCCGGCGTGTACTGCCGAACGTTCACCTCGTAGATGACGGCGTTGCGCGACCACGCCGGATGCACGACGGTGTCTGCCGACGTTCGGCCGGACACCGGCGGACTCGCCGTGCTCGCCGTGCTCGCGGAGTCGGCGGATGGCGACGCCGCTGGCCTGCACGCGAGCATCGCGGCGATCGCGATGAGCGCCGAGCCGCGCGCCATCACGAGGCCCGCGCGCCGTTCACGCACAGTCGTCCGGCGCTCACGTGCAGGAGCGGTACGCATCACTGGCGGGCGCGCGAGTACACCTCATCCTGGAAGAGATATCGCGCTCGCGGCTCGGGCTCGGCGCGCGACTCGACGTCGATCCGCATGCGCTGCACGTCGCCGCTCGCGGCCACGGCGCCCACCGGCCACGAGGGAAGTCCGGCGCCGTTCGGATTGCCGGTCTTGATGAAGTTCTCGAAGAAGCCCTGCATCGTCGTCGAGACCTTGTGGTCGTCCGCGGTCCACGCGAACACCTTGTTGAGTGGCAGGTTGCCCATTGCGTACTCGATCTCCGCCGAGTGCACGGCGCCGCGCGCCGGGGGTGCGGGGGGAGTGCCACTGGCGCCACGCGTCACACCGCCCGCCAGGTTGGCCGTCGCGTTACCCATCGCCGGCACCATCGAGGGACGGGGCCGTGCGTACAGGTACCGGTAGACCGGCTTGCCGCTGGTCTTCGCGTGCACGTCGAGCCACTTCCAGGTCCCGAATGCGATGAACCGGTCGCCGGCCAGATCGGTGAGCGACTGCACCGCCTCGTCGGGGGTGCTCGTCGGCCAGAGCTTCGCCGCCTCGGTGGCGCGCTCGCCGAACAGCCTCGTGAACACTGCCGCCGTGTTCTCGGGCGTCGGCGCTTCCTGCAACAGCGAGCGCGCGCTGTTCTCCTCGGAGT
>JBDSDB010000131.1:0-6532 GCA_039920785.1 Gemmatimonadaceae bacterium | reverse complement strand
ATGGGGGCTACATGGGCGCGCTGCCGATCGCCCAATCGCTGCTTCTCCTGCCGGTGCTCGCGCAGCTCGTGCGCCTCGAGCGCGAACGGATGACGCGCGCATCAGCCGACGAGTCGATCCAGGCAAGCGATCGGCTGGCCCTCGTGGCGGCGGCAACGCTCTCCTGTGTGACGGTGGCGATCCCGCTGCAGCTCGAGAAGAACTGGATCACCATCGGGTGGGCGCTCGAGGGCGCCGCGCTGCTCTGGCTCGTGCGGCGCATCCGGCATCCGGGCCTGTTCGTCGCAGGCGTCGCGCTGCTCTCCACGGCGTTCGCCCGACTCACCTTCAACCCTGCCGTGCTGGCCTATCACCCGCGCGGAGCGATGAAGATCCTCAACTGGTATCTCTACACCTACTTGCTGGTGGCTGCGGCGATGTTCGGCGCCGCGCGCCTCGTGCACGACGGCGACACGTTGGCGCGCCGGCTGGGCGGACTGTTCGCCGCCGGTGGTGCGCTCCTGCTCTTCCTGCTGCTGAACATCGAGATCGCCGACTTCTACGCGACCGGTCCGGCGCTCACCTTTCACTTCAGCGCGACGCTGGCGCAGGATCTCACCTACACCATCGGGTGGGCGCTCTTCGCGATCGCGCTCCTCGCGGCGGGTATCATCATGCGCAACAGGCCCTGTCGCATCGCCTCCATCGCCCTTCTCGTCGCCACGGTATTGAAGTGCTTCCTCCACGATCTGGGCCGCCTTGGCGGACTGTATCGCATCGGGTCGTTCCTCGGACTCGCGCTCTGTCTCGCGCTCGTGGCGATCGTGCTGCAAAAGTTCGTGCTGGTGCGCGACGAGCCGAAGGCGCGGCCGGCATGATGGTGCGAATTGTCGGCGCAGGCATGCTCCTCGCGGCGGCTGCATCAGCGGTGGCTGCCCAATCCGCGATTGGGCGAACGGACCAGCGCCGTCTCCAGCCGCCCCCGCCGAGCGTCGAGCGCACGGTGAGACCGACCAAGGCGGGTCCGAACCGGTTGGCGGTGGATCTCCCTCTGCTCACCGGAGCTTCTCCACTGCAGATCGGGCGCGACGGCAGGCCCGCGGGCTCGGGCGCAGGGCTCGGCGAGCTGCGCCTCCACGAGGCCGGAACCGGCCGCGAGATTCCCTATCTCCTCGTGTGGCCCGCGCGCGAGCGCCCGGTGACGTGGGAGCCAACGCGTGTGATCCCCGTCTCACCTGGCAAGGACACGAGCGGCTTCGAGGCGGATCTCGCGCGCGTGCTCACCGTCGATCGATTGGAGATCACCGACCTGCCTGATCGGTTCCTCAAGCGGGTGCGTCTCGAGGGGAGCGGCGACCGCGTGCGCTGGACGATGCTCGTGCGCGAGGGGACGCTGTTCAACCTTTCCGGCGACGAGAATCAGGGTGATGTGCCGCTGCGCCAGACGCGGCTCGCCTTCGCCCCTGGCGCGTATCGATATCTGCGGGTGATCTGGGACGATCACGCCGGAGGACAGCTCCCGACGAGCCTGGGCGCGCGGGCGCGCATCGCACCGCAGGGCCGCGTTGGCACAGACTCGATGCGCGCAGTGCTCACGGTCGATCGCCGGCCGAGCGCGCGCCGCACGAGTCGGTATCATCTGAGCATGCCCGCGTCGGGTGTGCCGATCATCGCACTCGAGCTCGACGTGCGCGACCCACTCGTGCTGCGCGGCGCTCGCGTCACCGAGCCTCGTCTTGGCGCCGCCCGGCTGACTCCCGCGACGCTCGGCACTGCAACGTTGCGACGCGTGACGAGCGGTGACGCCGTCGCGGCCAACCTGACCGTTCCGATCGAGCCTCCGTCAGGCGCGGAACTGGACCTGATCATCGATGACGGCGACAATCCGCCGCTCGAGCTCCGCGCCGTGCGCGCCGTGCTGGCACCGCTGCCATTCATCTTCCTCAACAGCCCCGATGGCGGCGTGCTTCGCGCGACGTACGGCGGCGACCGGCGACACTCCTATCTGCCCCCGCGCTACGATCTCGAGGCGCTTCGCGACAGCGTCGACCAGATCGCGAGCGCGGTCGCGACGTGGGACCCGCCGCGTTCGCTCGCGGTCACGCGCCCCGATTCGGCAGCGCGCAGCGAACTGTACGCCGCGCCTGGCGCGGCGCTCGACGTGAAGACGTTTGCCTTCGCGCGGAGCATCCCCGGTGGCAGGGGGCTCACGGCCATCAGGCTCGACCCGGCCGCGCTCGCACACAGTCGCATCGACGACGTGCGCATCGTGGATGGAGAGAGCAAGCAGGTACCCTACGTGCTCGAGCAGCTGGAGGAACCCACAGAGGTCGCGCTCCCCGCCCCCACTCCCACCACGGCACGCGAGAGCATCGATGGGCGCACGACGCCCAACGCGGCGAGGCGCAGCTGGTATCGCGTGGCGCTACCGCACGCCGGCCTGCCGGGCGCCACGATCCGCCTCGGCACCACGGCGCGCGTGTTCAGTCGCGACGTCGCCATCGTCACGCAGGATCTGCCTCGCGACGCGCAGCCGGATGCGTTCGCGACGCGAACGGTGAACGGAAGCTGGTCGCACGAGGATCCCGACTCGCCGGCCGCGCCGCTCGAGGTCGCGCTCGGCGAGCGGCTGCCGACCGACTCGCTGTTCGTGCTCGTGAACGACGGCGACAACCAGAAACTGCCGCTGTCGAGCGCGACGCTGCTACTGCCGTCGTATCGCATTCGCTTCTTCCGCCAGACGGGCGCGTCGCTCACGCTCGTCTACGGGCGCCGCGACCTCGCCGCGCCAAGCTACGATCTGGCGCTGCTCACTCCGCGACTCCTCGACGCCCCCGCCGAAGACGTGGTCGTGGACCCGGAGAGCGGAGTCGTCCAGTCGAGGCGCGGAATCGCGCGGATAGTCTTCTGGTGCGTGCTCGCCATCGCGGTCGCGGTGCTGCTCGCCATGATCGCGCGATTGGTGCGCGGCGGCTCGTGGAGCGGAGGGCCCGTCTAGCCGCGCGTGGTGCTCGATCCGGGCAACCGTGCGGTTCATTCGCGTGACTCACCGAATGTCACCCATTTGGAGTCGCCCTGGATGAACCGAGCTCTCGTCGTCGTGCTGATGCTCTGTGTATCGCACCCCACTCTCGCGCAGATGCCGGACACACCCGCGGGGAATCGCCTCACCGGTTGGCTCGACGCGTTCAACAGCGATCGCCAGGACGCGCTGAAGAGTTTCGTCGAGCAGCACGTGCCAGCTGCCTCGCGCAGCCGGCTGCTCGAGGCGAGTCCGCAGACGTTCGAGTTCCGCGCGCGTTCCGGCGGCTTCGACTTCAAGAAGGCGGAAGCATCCACGCCGACGCATCTCGCGGCGCTGGTGCAGGAGCGCGGATCCGACCGCATCGCGCGCATCGTCATCGACGTGGAGCCCGATTCGGCGCATCGCGTCACCTCGCTCGCCATCGGACTCGTGCCTCGGCCGCCGGAGCTCGCGACCCCCCGACTCTCCGAGCAGGCGCTCGTGGCGTCGCTCGAGGAGAAGCTCGCGCGCGACGCGGCCGCGGGAAGGTTTTCGGGCGCAGTGCTCGTCGCGCGGCAGGGCCGCACCGTGTTCGAACACGCGTACGGATTGGCGGACCGCGAAAAGAAGGTTCCGAATACGATCGACACACGCTTCCGCATCGGGTCGATGAACAAGATGTTCACCGGCGTCGCCGTGCTGCAGCTCGCGCAGGCAGGCAAGCTTCGGCTCGACGCTCCGCTTGGCACCTACCTCACCGACTATCCCAACAAGGACGTCGCCGGCAAGGTCACCATCCATCATCTGCTCACGCACGGTGGTGGCACGGGCGACATCTTCGGGCCGCAGTTCGAGGCGAAAAGGCGGTCGCTTCGCACCATACAGGACTACGTGAAGCTGTACGGCGCGCGAGGGCTCTCGTTTGAACCGGGCAGCAAGTGGGAGTACAGCAACTACGGCTTCCTCCTCCTCGGCGCCGTCATCGAGAGGGTCAGCGGGATGAGCTATTACGACTACGTCGCGTCACACGTCTTCGCGCCCGCCGGCATGATGTCCACCGCGTCGATGCCTGAGGATTCGATCGTTCCGCTCCGCTCGAAGGGATACACGCGCGACCCTGCGACGAGCGGGCTGGCGTCGAACGAGGCGACGCTGCCCTATCGTGGGACATCCGCCGGCGGCGGATACTCGACCGTGCGCGACCTCGCACGATTCGCCGCGGCGCTTCGGGAGCACAAGCTGCTGAACGCGACGTACACGGAGCTGCTCACGACCGGAAAGGTCGACACGCCGATGGGAAAGTACGCGTACGGATTCGGAGATCAGGACAGCGACGGCGTGCGGCTATTCGGACACGGGGGCGGCGCTCCGGGAATGAATGGCGATCTCCAGATCGACCCGCGGTCGGGCTACGTGACCGCGGTGCTGGCCAACCTCGATCCACCCGCGGCCCAGCTGATCTCGGACTGCATCACCAGCCGGCTGCCGATCGCCAAGCCGACTCCGTGAGGAGTCGACTCAGTGGCTCTTCCGCGCCGCGGCGACGGCCGCCGTGAGCGCGGGGACCACTTCGAGCACGTCGCCAACGATGCCGTAGTCCGCGACCTTGAAGATCGGCGCGTCCTTGTCCTTGTTGATGGCGACGATCGTCTTCGAGGACCGCATGCCGGCGAGATGCTGGATCGCGCCGGAGATGCCGATGGCGAGATAGAGCTGCGGACTCACCTGCCGACCCGTCTGCCCGATCTGATCGCTGTGTGGACGCCAGCCGTCGTCGGTCACGGCCCGCGTCGCACCAACGGCCGCGTTGCCGAACGCGTCGGCGAGATCCTCGACGAGCTTGAAGTTCTCCGCCGCCTTGAGGCCGCGTCCTCCCGCGATGATGATCTGTGCATCGCCCAGATCGGGGCGGCCCTTCGCGCCTTCCACCACTTCCTTCACGACGACACGCGCTGCACCTGGATCGACAGCGGACTGCACGTTCTCGACGCGCGCCGATTTCGGCGATTCCGCCGCCGTGAATGCACCGGGCCGCACGCTCAGCACCACGGGCGATCCGCTCAGCACCAGGGTGAGGATCACCTTGTTCGCGTAGCCCGGATGCTTGACGGTGATCGTCTCGCCGGAGACGCTGAGCTCCGTGACGTCCGACGCGATCGGCGCATCCAGCTTTGCCGCGAGACGCGGACCGAGATCTCGCCCCTGCGCGGAGAAGCCGAGCACCACGGCGCGATAGCCGCCCTGCATCGCCCGCTCGGCGACGGTCGCGGCGATGGACTCCCGCTCGAACTGCGCGAGCCCCGCATGCTCCACCGCGATCACGACGTCGGCGCCATGCGCGCCGAGTTGCGCGCTCGCGCCCGCACCAATGCCCGGCGCACCGGCCACCACCGCGTGCACCTCGCCGCCGCCCGACGCGTCGGCGAGCGCGCGCGCCGCCGTCACCGCCTCGAGCGCGACCTTGCGCAGCGCACCACCGCGCGTCTCCGCGAATACCAGGACGTTGGCCATCACAACACCTTCGCTTCGGTCTGGAGGAGACGCACGAGCTCGGGCACGGCGCCCGATCCTTCGCCGATGATGCGACCGGCGGGACGCTCTGGCGGAAGCTCCGCCTTCTGCACGGTGACGCGCACGGCCCCGAGTTGCGCAGGCTTGCTCTCGAGCGGCTTCTTCTTGGCCGCCATGATTCCCTTGAGCGACGGATAGCGCGGCCGAGCGACGCCTTCGTCGATCGTCACGACGGCTGGCAATGGAAACTCGACCAGCTCCGCCGCGCCCTCGAGCTCGCGGCGCGCCGAACCGCGACCGTTGGCGACGTCGAGCTGAGACACCGCGGTGACGCAGGGCAGTCCGAGCAGCTCGGCTGTCGCCGTGCCGACCACGCCGGCCGACGTGTCGAAGGCGTGCTTCCCGAACAGGATGAGATCGAAGCCACCGTCCTTCAGCTCCGCGGCGAGCGCCTTGGCGACGGCGAGTCCGTCCGCCGTTGCGCCGTCGGACTTGAGTTGCACGGCGCGGTCGGCGCCCATGCTCATCGCCTTGCGCAGCGTCTCCTGCACGGCATCGGTCCCGACGGCGACGATGACCGTCTCGCCTCCGCCCGCCTTCTCGTTGAGCTGGAGCGCGGCCTCGACGGCGTAGCCGGCAAAGTCGTCGATGTCGAACTTGAGACCGGTCTCGTCGATCGCGGTACCGGACGCAGCGATTTTGAAGCGCGATTCGGAGTCGGGCGTGCGCTTGATGCAGACGGCAATTTTCACCGCCGGTTCCTCATGTGAAAAGATTCACATGAAGTGTAGAGACAGACCTGCTCCACAGGAAGTGCTTTGGATCCGATGCGAATGGGAGACTCGGTTACCGCACGGTGAAGCTCCACGTTGCGGAACTGAGTGCCGTCGCGGGATTGTTCACCCGCCGCGTCCAGGTGCCCGTCTCGCTCCCGTCGGCGTGGAGAATTTAAATGTGCCTGCGCGAACGCAGCTCCTGCTCGAATCGTCCTGCGGGTGGCACCCTGTGTGGCAGGCGGGCGGGGCGATTCCTTCCCTG
>JBDSDB010000130.1:0-11758 GCA_039920785.1 Gemmatimonadaceae bacterium | reverse complement strand
GGGACGGAACGCGAGATACCTGGGGCGAGCGCGCTGGAGGTCACTCACGTGAATCTGAACGACGGGACCGTGGAAGGGCTCCGGCATCGCGAGCTGCCCGTGTTCGCCGTACAGTACCATCCCGAGGCGGCGCCGGGACCGCACGATGGCCGACCGCTGTTCGATCAGTTCATGGAAACGGTGCGAAAGCGGAAGGGGTGAAGTGCTCCAAGCTCTTGACACACAAGAGTTAACGCGGATAAGTTCGATCAGCTTTTAGCACCCCTCCGCTGCCCGTTCCGAGGCCCCACTGATGACGAAAGCCGATCTGGTCGAGCGTGTGACCGCCCAGATATCCCGCACGGCTGGGCCGATGATCTCCAAGAAAGATTGCGCCCGCGTGGTGGATTCGTTTCTCGATGCCATCAAGGAAGCGCTCCAGGAGCAAAAGAACATCGAGGTGCGTGGATTCGGTACGTTCAAGATCCGCCATCGGAAAACGCGCATGGCGCGCAACCCTCGCACTGGTTCTCCCGTGGAAGTCTCCGCGCGGCCGGTCCCTGTGTTCAAGCCGTCGAAGGAGCTCAGGGCGATGGTCGCAAACATCAGCATCGAGGAGCTCGAGAACGAAGAGATGTCGGAGGCGTAACTGATTCTGACGACGACGCTTGAGCCCCGGACCACCGGGGCTCTCGTTCGTTCAGGAGCTACCGTCGGCGAGGGCTGTTGTGTACGATGCACAAGCCCACATGACGGTCACCGTGCTTCTCTTCGCCTCCTACGCCGACGCACTCGGCGCCGCGTCGCTCGACGTCGAGCTTCCGCGAGATTCTACGGTTCGCGATCTCGTGAGCGCGATCCGGGCGCGGCCCGGCGCCGATCGACTCCCCGCAACGCCCCTGGTCGCGGTGAACCTGCAGTACGCGGCATCCGATCGCATCGTGCTGGACGGCGACGAAGTGGCGCTCATCCCGCCGGTGGCTGGCGGATGACCCCGCTGGCGACGGTGGCTCGGACTCCGATCGATCCTCTCGCGCTCCTGCGCCGCGTCGCGAGCCCGGCGAACGGCGCGGTGCTGCTCTTTCTCGGAGCCGTCAGGCAGGTAAACGAGGGGCGCGCGGTGACGGGGATCGATTACGCTGCCTACGAGCAGATGGCAGCGAGCGAGCTCGAAGCCATCGTCGCCGAGGGCGCGTCGCGCTTCGGCACCGCGGACGTCGCTGTCGAGCATCGGCTCGGCGAACTCGCGGTCGAGGAGATCAGCGTGGCGATCGCCGTCGGGCATCCACATCGCGATGCCGCCTATGCGCTCTCGCGATGGATCATCGAGGAGCTCAAGCGCCGCGTGCCGATCTGGAAGCGCGAGCACTACACCGACGGCACGCGAGAGTGGGTGGACCCGGCGGGGCGTCCGAGCGCGGAGCTCGTCCCGTGAGCGCGCTCCTCGACCAGTTCGGGCGAACGATCGAGTATCTGCGCATCTCGGTCACCGACCGGTGCAACTTCCGGTGCAGCTACTGCATGCCCCTCGAAGGTCTTCCGTGGCTGCCCAAGTCGGACATCCTCAGCTACGAGGAGATTCGCGACGTCGTCACGCAGCTCGCGCCCATGGGATTGAGGCGAATTCGCATCACCGGCGGCGAGCCGACGATTCGCCCGCAGCTCGCGACGTTGATCCGCTTCATTCGCGACGTGCCGGGCGTGGAGGACATCGCACTCTCGACCAACGGCGTGCGCTTGCCGGAGCTCGCGCGCGAGCTCGCGGACGCGGGCCTGGATCGCGTGAACATGTCGTCGGACAGTCTGCGCTCCGACCGCATCGCCGCGATCGCGCGGCGGGACCTGCGCTTCGATCCGATTGCCGCCGCCATGGCGTCGCAGGCGGCGGGACTCGACCCCATCAAGCTGAACGTGGTGGTCATGCGCGGCATCAACGACGACGAGGTCGTCGACTTTGCGCGGCTCACGATCGATCATCCCTGGCACGTGCGATTCATCGAGCTGATGCCGGTGGGCGAGATGGCCATGCTCACCGAGGATCACGTGGTGCCGAGCGCCGAAGTACTGGCGCGCATCACCCACGCGCTGGGCGCGCTGTTGCCCGCGGCGGGACCAGCGCGCGGCAACGGGCCGGCGGCGTACCGGCAGCTCGCGGGCGCGCTCGGCACCATCGGGATCATCACGCCGATGACGCACACCTATTGCGGCAGCTGCAATCGCGTGCGCCTCACCGCGGATGGTCGCCTTCGCACCTGCCTGTTCGGCGATCACGAAGTCGATCTCCGCGCGCCGCTTCGCTCGGGCGTTCCGCTCGACGCGTTCGTTCGGCAGGCGCTGGCGGAGAAGCCGGAGGCGCACGCGTTGCTCGCGCGGCGCGTCGGCGGGCTTCGCGCGCTCTCGCAGGTCGGGGGATAGCATCACCACGCGAGCGCGATACTTTTGAATGACTAGCACTTCACCTACAGACTATCGCACTCATGGTCAATAAGATCACCGTCGTCGGAGCCGGAAACGTCGGCGCAACGACGGCCCAGCGCGTCGCCGAGAAGGAGCTGGCGCGCACCGTCGTGATGGTGGACGTCGCCGAGGGCATCCCGCAGGGAAAGGGCCTGGATCAGTGGCAGAGCGCCCCGATCGAAGGCTTCGACTCGCGCATCATCGGCACGAACGGCTACGAGGAAACCGCTGGCTCCGAGCTCGTCATCATCACGGCCGGGATCGCACGAAAGCCCGGCATGTCGCGCGACGATCTGCTCAACACGAACGCCGGCATCGTCAAGTCGGTCTCGGAGCAGATCAAGCAGTCGTCGCCCGACGCGATCGTCATCGTCGTGTCCAATCCACTCGACGTCATGTGCTACGTCGCCAAGGAAGCCACGGGCTTCCCGCGCGAGCGCGTGATCGGCATGGCGGGTGTGCTCGACACGGCGCGGTATCGCGCCTTTCTCGCCGAGGCGCTCGACGTCTCCGTGCGCGACATCCAGGCGATGGTGCTCGGCGGCCACGGCGACACGATGGTGCCGTTGATCTCCTACACCAGCGTGAGCGGCATCCCGATCACGCAGCTCATGGACAAGGCGACGCTCGACGCGATCGTCGTCCGCACGCGGAACGGCGGCGCGGAGATCGTGAAGCACCTCAAGACCGGGTCAGCGTACTACGCGCCGTCGGCAGGCGCGGTGCAGATGGCGGAGGCGATCGTCAGGGATCAGCGTCGGATTCTGCCGTGCGCCGCGTGGCTCGAGGGCGAGTACGGCATGTCCGGTCTCTACCTCGGCGTCCCGTGCAAGCTCGGCAAGAATGGCATCGAGAAGGTGATCGAGGTGGAGCTGACGGCCGAGGAGCGCACGGCGCTCGAGCAGAGCGCGGAAGCCGTCCGAGAGCCTATGCGATCCATCAAGCGGTAGCGTTCGCCGATGGGCGTCGTGCCTCGAGCATGGCGCCCATCGCTGCATCGACGCCCGCCGCGCCGAACGTACGCGCGGGGCGACCGAGCGAACTCGAAGACGTCGCCGTGCGTTTATCTAGTACGCTCGACCCTCTGGACCAGCCGGCTGCACGGAGCAATACGACAATGTGGGCGCTGACGCTGTACCGTTCGACGATTGGCAAGAAGGCGATCATGGCCGTGACCGGCCTCGTGCTCGTCGCCTTCGTCATCGGCCACATGGCCGGCAACCTTCAGGAGTTCCTCGGGCCGGCCAAGATGAACGCCTACGCCGCGTTCCTGAAGAGCACGGGCGAGCTGCTCTGGCTCGTGCGGATCGGGCTCATTGGCGCGGCACTGCTGCATGTGCTGATGGCGTGGCAGCTCACGCAGATCAAGCGCTCGGCGCGGCCGATCGGCTACGCGAAGCGGGAGCCGCAAGTGTCGACGATCGCGTCGCGCACGATGCGATGGGGCGGCGTGCTGTTGCTCGTGTTCATCGTCTTCCACATTCTGCACTTCACCACGGGGACGGTCTTCCCGATGGCGAGCCGTCCGGACGCGCGCTATCCCGCGTTCAGCCACACGGACGTCTACGGCAACGTGGTGAGCGCCTTCCGCAGCCCGTGGGTGACGGCGTTCTACATCGTCGCCATGCTCTTCCTCATGCTCCATCTCTTTCACGGAGCGTGGAGCTCGGTGCGCACGCTCGGCCTGAGCAAGCCGTCGCGCGATCCGCTGCGCCGTCGCGTCTCGACAGCGATTGCGATCATCGTCTGGCTCGGCTTCACGGCAATCCCCGTCGCCGTGTTTCTCGGAGTGATCCGGTAGATGACCATCGACCTGAAGGCGCGCGTCCCGTCGGGACCGCTCGCGGAGAAGTGGGACAAGCACCGCTTCGAGATGAAGCTGGTGAACCCCGCGAACAAGCGGAAATACACGGTGATCGTCGTCGGCTCCGGGCTCGCCGGCGGTGCCGCCGCGGCCACGCTGAGCGAGCTCGGTTACAACGTGCGCTGCTACTGCTATCAGGACTCGCCGCGCCGAGCGCACTCGATCGCGGCGCAGGGCGGGATCAACGCGGCGAAGAACTATCAGAACGACGGCGACAGCATCCAACGCCTGTTCTACGATACGATCAAGGGCGGCGACTTCCGTGCGCGCGAGGCGAACGTCTACCGCCTGGCGCAGATCAGCGTGAACATCATCGACCAGTGCGTGTCGCAGGGCGTCCCGTTCGCGCGCGAGTACGGCGGGCTGCTCGCCAACCGGTCCTTCGGCGGCGCGCAGGTGTCACGCACCTTCTACGCGCGCGGACAGACGGGCCAACAACTGCTGCTCGGGGCGTACCAGGCGCTGGAGAAGGAGATCAGTAAGGGCGGCGTGACGATGTTCCCCCGCGCCGAGATGCTGGATCTCATCGTCGTGAATGGCCGGGCGCGCGGCATCGTGGTGCGCGACGAGCTCACGGGCACGATCGAGCCGCATCTCGCGGACGCCGTCGTGCTCGCGACGGGCGGGTACGGCAACGTCTTCTACCTGTCGACCAACGCGAAGGGGTGCAACGCCACCGCCATCTGGCGCGCGTACAAGCGCGGTGCCGCGTTCGCGAACCCGTGCTACACCCAGATCCATCCGACGTGCATCCCCGTCGCCGGCGAGCATCAATCCAAGCTCACCCTGATGTCGGAATCGCTGCGCAACGACGGCCGCGTCTGGGTGCCGACGCGGAAGGAGGACGCGGGCAAGGCGCCGGGTGACATCGCCGAGGCCGATCGCGACTACTACCTCGAGCGGAAGTATCCGAGCTACGGCAACCTGTCGCCGCGCGACATCGCGTCGCGCGCGGCCAAGGAGGCGTGCGACGACGGACGCGGTGTCGGTCCCGGTGGTCGCGGCGTCTACCTCGACTTCGCCGAGGCGATCACGCGGCTCGGTGAGGACAGGATTCGCGAGCGGTACGGCAATCTGTTCGAGATGTACGAGCGCATCACGGCCGAGAACCCGTACAAGGTGCCGATGCGGATCTACCCTGCGGTGCATTACACCATGGGTGGTCTCTGGGTGGACTACAACCTGATGAGCACCATCCCCGGGCTCCACGTCGCGGGCGAGGCGAACTTCTCCGACCACGGCGCGAACCGGCTCGGAGCGAGCGCGCTGATGCAAGGTCTCGCCGACGGCTACTTCGTACTGCCGAACACGATCGGCGACTACCTGGCATTCAACAAGCTCGAGCCAGTGAGCGCCGATGCGCCCGAGGTGATGGCGGCCGTCGCCGACGTCGCCCGACGCACGAACACGCTGCTCGGGACCAAGGGAAAGCGCACCGTCGCGTCGTTCCACCGAGAGCTCGGCAAGGTCATGTGGGAATACTGCGGCATGGCGCGGGATGCGACAGGATTGAAGAAGGCGCTGGAGATCATCCCGCAGTTGCGCGAGGAGTTCTGGCGCGACGTGCTCGTGCCGGGCAGCGGCGCTGACCTCAACCAGACGCTCGAGCACGCCGGACGCGTCGCGGATTTCCTGGAGCTGGGCGAGCTGATGTGCCTCGACGCGCTGCATCGTGAGGAATCGTGCGGCGGGCATTTTCGCACCGAGCACCAGACAGCCGACGGCGAGGCGCTCCGACACGACGACACGTTCGCGTACGTCGCTGCATGGGAGTGGGCCGGCGAGGGCAGGGCGCCCACGCTGAACAAGGAGCCGCTCGTCTACGAGAACATCAAGCTCTCGCAGCGGAGCTACAAGTGAGCGGAACGATGAGACTCAGGCTTCAGGTGTGGCGTCAGCCGGACGCGAAGTCCGCCGGTGGGCTCCGGGAGTACACGGCCACCGACGTCAGCCCGGACATGTCGTTCCTCGAGATGCTCGACGTACTGAACGAGCGATTGATCGAGCAGGGAGACATCCCGATCGCCTTCGATCACGATTGCCGCGAAGGGATCTGCGGGTCGTGCGGGATGATGATCAACGGCGTCGCGCACGGTCCGTCGAGGGCGACCGCGACGTGCCAGCTGCACATGCGCAGCTTCAAGGACGGCGATACGGTGGTGATCGAGCCGTGGCGCGCGCGGGCGTTTCCGGTGATCAAGGATCTCGTCGTCGACCGCGGCGCGCTCGATCGCATCATTTCCTCGGGCGGCTACATCTCGGCGCCGACGGGTAGCGCGCAGGACGCGAACTCCATCCCAATCGCGAAGCAGGATTCGGATTCCGCGATGGACGCCGCGGCGTGCATCGGCTGCGGCGCCTGCGTGGCGGCGTGCCCCAACGGCTCGGCCTCGCTGTTCACGGCGGCCAAGGTCTCCCACCTGGGCCTGCTGCCGCAGGGACAGCCCGAGCGCTATCGGCGCGCGCTCAAGATGGTGGCGCAGATGGACATCGAACATTTCGGCGGATGCACTCTGTTCGGGGAGTGCCAGGAGGCCTGCCCGAAGGAGATCAGCATCGACGTGATCTCGCGGATGAACCGGGACTTCCTGCGCGCGGCTGTGACGGCACCCGAGGAGCGAGGGGGCGGGGGGGAGGGGTGAATTCGCTCTCCGTTCTCCGTTCTCCGTTCTCCGTTCTCGGTGCTCGTGACCGTGATCCGTGCTCGGTGACCGGTCACTGAGAACCGATGACTGAGTACCGATCACGGAGGTCCGTTCACCGAGAACGGACAACGGAGAACCGAGAAACGATCCCGTGGCCCGCATGCTGCACCTCCGCGCCATGTCTTCATGGAGGTGACGATGCCAGACCGGCCGACCGACGGCGGGAGTTTCCCCGAAGACCGCTACGAGAATCCGGAGGTCGCTCTTGGCGGCGCGGATGCCGTGGAGAAGACGACGTTCGTGTCCGGGCGTGGTGCGGAGCCCGAGGGGCGACCGGCGCGCGGAGGTCCCACCACCCGGGCGCCGGCAGGCGCAGGAGAGGGAGCCACCTGGGCGATCATCGTTTTCCTGTTCGTCGCTGCCGTGCTCGTGTATCTGTCGGGCGTCGGTCGCTGAGCTCAGAGCCGCGGAAGGGTCACGCCCTGCTGGCCCTGGTATTTCCCCTTCTTGTCCTTGTACGACACCTCGGGCTCCTCACGCCCCTCGAAGAAGAGCACCTGCGCGATCCCTTCGTTGGCGTAGATCTTCGCGGGCAGCGGAGTGGTATTCGAGATCTCGAGCGTCACGTAGCCCTCCCACTCGGGCTCGAACGGCGTGACGTTGGTGATGATACCGCACCGGGCGTAGGTCGACTTCCCCACGGTGACGGTGAGCACGTTTCGCGGGATGCGGAAGTACTCGACCGAGCGCGCCAGCGCGAAGCTATTGGGCGGGACGATGCAGACGTCTCCCTCGAACTCGACGAAGCAGCTGCTCTGAAAGTCCTTGGGATCAACGATCGAGTTCAACACGTTGGTGAAGATGCGGAACTCCCGAGCGACGCGCATGTCGTAGCCGTACGAGCTGACCCCGTACGAGATCACTCCATCACGGACCTGTCGGTCAGAAAATGGCTCGATCATGCCGTGCTCGGTGGCCATCCGGGTGATCCAGCGGTCGGACATGATCGTCATGCGGTTCTGCTCGGTCGAGGGAGGGGAACGTCGGCACCGGATCGTGCGGCCCGAGGCGCGCGAAAGGTATCCGGGGCGCATCACGTTCGCCATGCGGCGGAGGTGCCGGAGCACGGTCGTTGCGCGATGCGCGCGCGGCGCCGCAATGAACCGTCGCACGAACTCGTTCGCGCCGTTGACACTGCTTCGCAGCACCGGGTAAGTTCATGTGCTGCGACTTAGTGAAAGATTTCACGAAGTGCTGAGACTCGCTGAGACACATGGAACGCACGTACCTGCCGGTCCTGCTGCTTCTCGGGTTCGTCGTCGCCAACGCGGCGCTGATTCTCGTCATCTCTCACCTGACCCTGCGCCCGCGGCCCACTGCGGTGAAGCAGACCGCATACGAATCCGGCATGCCGGTGCTCGGCGACGCACGCGAGCGGTTCTCCGTGAAGTTCTACATGGTCGCGGTGCTGTTCATCATCTTCGACATCGAGACGGTGTTCATGATCCCGTGGGGCGCCCACTTCCGGCAGCTCTCGTGCGTCGTGGACCTCGTCGGCGGTGCCTGCCCGGCGGGCCAGATCTCACTGTTCGGCCTATGGGAGATGCTCGTGTTCATCGCGATCCTCCTCGTCGGGTTCATCTACGTGTGGAAGAAGGGGGCGTTGCAATGGGACTGAGCCCGCGAACGGACGCGAAGGTCGTCACCGTCGATCCGCAGTCACAGGAGAGCTGGGTCACGACGCGACTCGACTTCCTCGTGAACTGGGGGCGCGCCAACTCGTTGTGGCCGATGCCCTTCGGTACCGCCTGCTGCGCCATCGAGTTCATGGCCACCGCGGCGAGCAAGTTCGATCTGGCGCGGTTCGGCATGGAGCGCATGAGCTTCTCGCCACGCCAGGCAGACGTGCTGATCTGCGCGGGACGCGTGCCGTTCAAACTGGCCCCCGTGATTCGCCGAATCTGGCAGCAGATGCCTCAGCCCAAGTGGAGCATCGCGATGGGCGCGTGCGCCTCGTCGGGCGGGATGTTCGACAACTACGCCGTGGTACAGGGAATCGACACGATCATCCCGGTGGACGTCTACGTCCCGGGCTGTCCGCCCCGCCCCGAGGGGTTGATGTACGGCATCATGATGCTCCAGAAGAAGGTGATGGCGGAACGCATGGCCGACAAATCCCTTCGCAACGAGATGGAGCCTGATCCGCGAAGTCAGCTGTATATCCCGCCGACGTTGATCGACGAGATTTCGGAACCGTTCGGCAACTCGATCCATCAGACGCGGTCGGGTCTGTGAGCGAGGGCTTCGTGCCAGTACTCGCCGGCCACGCAGAGGGCACCGAAGTCGCCGCCCCTGTCACGCCGCGCAACGTGCCATATCAGGGTGGTCCTGCCAACCCGTCGGCCGACGCGCTCCGCACCCAGTTCGGCGTTGCGGTGCACCGCGTGGACGTGGTCTGGGGCGAGACGACGGTGATCGTCGACCGCACGCGCGTGAGCGAGATCGTTCGCTGGCTGCACGACGACGCGACGCAGCGATACGACTACCTCTCCGACGTCACGGCCGTGGAGTACCGCGATCTCGACCGGCCCATCGAGGTCGTTTGGCATCTGCGCTCGCTTCCATTCCGGCGCTTCCTTCGCGTCAAGGCGCTGTTGTTCAAGGGGCAGCCGCTCGAGGTGCCGAGCGTGTGGGACGTCTACAAGGGCGCGGATTGGCTGGAGCGTGAGTGCTACGACATGTTCGGCATCCGCTTCGCCGGTCACCCGGACCTGCGCCGACTGCTGATGTGGGAGCAGTACAAGGAAGGCTATCCGCTGCGAAAGGACTTTCCCCTCCGCGGCCGATTCAGCCGCTCGGAGCAGCTGCGGCAGATCCTCGCGCAGAATCCGGAAGCGAAATATTCGATGGAAGAGCTGAGCGTGCTCGAGGCGTTCGACGAGCTGTCCATCGAGCAGCGCCAGCGCCTCGGTGCCGGTGAGAAGGTGGGGGAGTAACGGATGGCGACGACCAATCGCACCGTCGAGGTGAAGCTCTCGACGACCGGTCTCGATGCGCAGGGGCGCCCGCAGCGCATCCCGCTCGCCACCGACGAGGCGGGGAACCTCGTGCCGCTCACGGTGGCACCGGCGATGGAGCCGGAGCTCGAGGGCGAGCACATGCTGATCAACATCGGGCCACAGCATCCGGCGACACACGGCGTACTGAGGCTGATGCTCGAGCTGGACGGCGAGACCGTGGTGCGCTGCGTGCCGCACATCGGCTACCTGCACTGCGGATTCGAGAAGATCGGCGAGTACCGTCAGTACAACCAGATCATCCCCTGGACGGACCGCGAGGATTACCTCAACAGCCCCGGGAACAACGTCGCCTTCGCGCTCGGCGCGGAGCGGCTGTTCGGCATCGAGATCACGGAGAGGTGCAAGGTGCTCCGCGTGATCGCCATGGAGCTGTCGCGCCTCATCTCGCACTGCGTCTGGCTCGGCACTTTCTGCATCGACATCGGCGCGTTCACGCCGTTCCTGTGGATCTTCCAGCAGCGTGAGCGCGTGTACACGATGCTCGAGAGCTGGATCGGCGCGCGGCTCACCACGACGCTGACCCGCGTCGGCGGCATGGGCGCGGACATTCCGGACGGCTGGACGGACGACCTCGCGAACTTCACCCGCACCTTCCCGAAGGTACTGGAAGAGTGCAGCACGATGCTGACGAAGAACGCGATCTGGGTGGGTCGCACGATCGGCCTCGGCGCGATGTCGGCGGAGGAGGCGGTGAACTACGGATTGTCGGGGCCGATGCTGCGGGCGAGCGGCGTGGCGTACGATGTCCGAAAGGACTTCCCGTACCTCGACTACGAGACGTACGACTTCGATGTGCCGGTGGGCCAGGCGGGCGACGTCTATGACCGCTACCTGGTGCGCATGGAGGAGATGCGTCAGTCGATTCGCATTCTCGAGCAGGCGCTCAAGCGGCTGCCCGACGGGCCGGTCAACGTGGACGATCACCGCGTCATCCTGCCGCCCAAGTCGAAAGCGACCAGCGACATGGAGAGCATGATCCACCATTTCAAGCAGGTGATGGAAGGCCCGCGCCCACCCATCGGCGAGGCATACGTGGCGGTGGAGAGCCCGAAGGGTGAGAAGGGCTACTACATGGTCTCCGACGGCACGTCGAAGCCCGTGCGGTGGCGCATCCGTCCGCCGTCGTTCGTCAACCTCTCGGCGATCCCGAAGATGGTCGAGGGACACCTCTTGTCGGACGTGATCGCGATCAACGCGAGCATCGACATCGTGATGGGAGAGATCGACCGATGAGCGCCGCGCACAACGAGATGGGCGAGATGCATTCGCCCGCCCATGCCTCGCATAGCGGGCACGGTCATGCGGGTGAAGAGGCGTACGTCAGCGTCTTCATGGGCGCGCGCAAAGCGGAGCTGGACGAGCTGCTGACGCGCTACCCGACGAAGATGGCGGTGCTGCTGCCAGCGCTCTGGATCGTGCAGGAGGAGCGCGGCTGGGTGAGCAACGAGGGGATGGCTGAAGTCGCCGCACTCCTCGATCTCACGCCGGCGTACGTGAAGGGCGTGGTGTCGTTCTACACCATGTATCATCAGCATCCCGTCGGCAAGCACTTCATCCAGGTCTGCACGACGTCGCCCTGCAACGTGTGCGGCGCCGAGGACGTGGTGAACGCGCTGCTCAAGCAGACGGGATGTGAGGAGCTCGGTGTCACATCGCCGGACGGCAAGTACACCGTGATCGAAGTCGAGTGTCTCGGCGCGTGCGGGTTCAACACGCCGCTGATGGTCAACGAG
>JBDSDB010000129.1:0-41238 GCA_039920785.1 Gemmatimonadaceae bacterium | reverse complement strand
TTCCGGGAGCGGCTAAACTGTTGAACTTCGTTTCGAAGTGCTGGCGCGTCATGTCCTTCAACTCGTCCAGCTTGATCGCGCCACCATACGCTTCATCGAGCACGGTTTTGAGGGTGAGAAGCATCTGGCCCTCGTCCGCAGCCGTGACATCTCGGAGTCGTTGAGTTGGCGAATCGTCCGCCGTGATGAGTCCCAGGAAACGAAGTCCGGTCTGCAGCCCGTTTGCTACCGAGCCCGACCTTCCTGTCCTGAGCACGCTGCGGTCGACCTTTGTTGGCAGATGACCGCGGAGATCAAGCAGCAAGGTCTTGAACGCGCTAAAAGGCACATACGGTGGGTTCGGCGCGCGCTCGTGCTCGTCAGCCATCGTGTCCTCCGTGGACTAAAACGTCTTCGGGTCTTACCCGAATCTTAAATCGTCCGAGATCGACTCCGCAAGTGGCAACACTGGCAAAGATGGCAGAAGAACAGTTCGCCGTCGTGGATAATGAATCACCTTCAGGGCCTAAGGTCGCGATGCGTCCGATGTGCCTGACCTTGGACGAGCGCCGTGCCAACAGGACGAGCACTCCCCTTGATCCCCACGGAACACTACACTACTATTTCCATACAGTAGATTTAGAGCCAAGTGTGCCCAAATTGAAACGAAGGCTTTATCAGTTTTTCGACTCCCTTGTTTGGCCTGTTTATCTCCTCCGCAGGAAGGACCTATGACCGATGAACAGTTCCAACGAGTGCGTAACGCGAGCGGTGATGCTGAAGACGGACGACGACGCCCTGCGGCAGATGGGACCGGATCTGCAAAGGAATCCCACACGTCCCGCAAGGCGAGCGATCTGGCGGATCCATCGTCCATCCGCCGCTGGGGGGGGAACGAAATCCTCTTCGCCAATGGCTTCCTGGCCGTCCCCCGAACGTTCCTGCTACACGCCTCCCGGATGGGGATCACGCCATCGGAGGTCCACTTCATCCTTGTTCTCCTGACGTTCAAGTGGAATGACGCGAATCCATTTCCGTCGTATGAACTCCTCGCTGCAATGCTGGACACTTCCGCGGCACAGGCCCGAAAGCTGGCACGACAGCTCGACGAGAAGGGCTTCCTCCGACGCATTCCGCGGTTCCGGCAGACCGGAGGGAAATCAACGAATGAGTTCGATCTAGGGCCCCTCTTCGGGCGCCTAGAACAGAGAGCGTTGTCCGACCTGATGATCGACCGGAAGGTGACCCGCTAGCGGGTGGAGAGTACGATGGACGAGAATGTGGAGGAGTCGACTAGCGCTTCCGAAGCGGAGCATCGCGGACCGACGGGGTCCGCGATGGCCGTCATGCCTGCTGTGCTCAACGCGCTCATCGGCTCCCCCGCGATTCAGCAGCCAGTGGATTCCGCGAGGAGCGCCCACGCCGACCATCTTACGCCGCCAGCCGGGTTAGGGACGAACCAGTGGCTGACACGCGAAATACTCGTTCACGGCGCAGGCGGTATCTGGGCGTTTTTTCGAGGAATCGCTCTAGTCATTACCGCTTTGGGGTTAGCCTGTCATCTGAGGTGACGAGGCACGAGCGGTTCACGGACAGTAAGTTCCGAGAGCGCATCAAGCGGGGCACCGCTCTGCTCGTACGGCGCGATGGATTACGACCACGACATGTCGAATGTGTGCGAGTACCGGTCGTGGGATCGCCACCAGCAAGGCGGTGTCAAAACAGGAAAGGGGGATTCCGCACGTTCTTTCTCGTCAACGTCATCCCTTTCCTGAATCTCGTACTGGCTGGCTTTGTCCTGGCGTCCGTGGCGGCGCGGTTCGTGTTCCCGAGCGTCTCGCTCGAGGGGCGCACCCTCTGGCTGCTCAAGAGCAGCCCGATGCCGGTGCGCGATCTGCTGTGGGCCAAGTTCTGGGTGGGGACGACACCGCTGCTCGTGCTGGCGCTGGGCATCGTCGGCGTCACGGACGCTCTGCTCCAGGTGAGCGATTTCATGTTTGCCGTGTCGGTGATGACGATCGGGTTCATGACGCTCGCGCTGTGCGGCATGGCGCTCGGCTTCGGCACGCTGTTCCCGCAGTACGAGACCGAGAACGCGGCGCAGATCCCGACGTCGTTCGGCGGGCTGGTGTTCATGATCTCCTCAGTGGGGCTGATCGCCGGCGTGGTGGTGCTGGAAGCGCGACCGGTCTATTCGTATCTGAGCGCGCGGCTGTATGGCACGCCGACGTCGATCACGGAGATGGTGCTCGGGTTCGGAGCGGCGGCGCTGTTGTGCGTGGCGGCGACGCTGGTGCCGATCGGGATCGCGACGCGGCGGCTGGAGGCGGTGGAGCGGTGAGTGGCGCGCGATCCAGCGCGGGATCGCTACCTACGCTACCTACACTACCTACGCTGCCAACTGCCGCCCACACCCCGAGCAGAACGCGGCCCCGGCCTCCTCGACCGCACGTCCGCACCCCGCGCACGAACCAGCGAGGAATGCCCCGCAGCTCGAGCAGTACTCCGCATCCGGCTCCGGCCGCGGCCCGCATCGCTGACAGCTCTTGAGCCGCGCGCGATACGCCAGTACCGTCGCCTCGACGAGGTCTTCCACTTGCGCCGGATCAGCCGCGGTGGCGCGCATCGCCGAGAGCGCGCGTTCGGTGTACCGCGTCTTGAGCTCGGCGTAGTCCGAATCCGACAGCTTCCCGGTGACGCGATCGAACTCGATCTCCCGCAGCGCGACAACGGCATCATGCTCCGATGCCGGATTCACTTTCTCCATCGCCTGATCTCGGCGCGCGAACGGTACCGCGGTGCCGAACAACAATGGGAAGAGCACGTAGGCGAGCGTCGCCACGGCGAGCAGCGTGCCGACCACGAGCGCCGTCATCAGTCGTCTCGCCGGATCGCCGCGTCGAGCCGCGCCATCTCGTCGTCCGAGCCGAGCTCCGGACCCGACGGACCGCCGACCACCGGGGCCGGCACCGCACGGCGCTGCATTCCGCGCAGCACCGCGAACAGTGCCACCGAGCCCGCCGCGAGCGCAGCGGACGGCACGAGGTAGCCCGCCCAGTTGAACCCTTCGCGCTTGGGCGACATCAGCGCGCGCTCGCCGTACGTCGAGACGAACGCGTCGAGGATCTCCTGCGCCGAGTACCCACCGTCGACCAACGTCATGACGTCGCGATGCATCGCCGGCGAGACCGCGCATGAGAAATCCGTCGTGCGACAGATGTAGACGTCGAGCGTACAGCCGCACTGACAGCGGATCTGCGTCTCGAGCTCATTGCGCTTCTCCGTCGACATGCTTGGCGTGGCGCCCGGCTTCGGCGGACGCACGACCGTTTTCGACGCACCCTGGTCCATGTCGAACAGGTTGGACGAGCCACCCTGCTGCCCGGCGACCGGCGCGGGTTGCGCAGACGCCTGCTGCTCGCCCTGCTGAGCGCCGAGCACGCGTGCGCCCAACAACGACGCGCCACCGAACGCCACGCCGCGCGCGAGGAACTGCCGGCGATGCATCAGGGCGCCGCGACGAGCTCGCGCTTCGCCGGTTCCAGCGTGGCCACATAGCCGCTCGGCGCGCGACGCTTCTCAGCCTGCGGCCACATCACGATCAGGCCGCCGATCGCCATGATCATCCCGCCGATCCACACCCACACGACGAGCGGGTTGAAGCTGATGCGCAACTCGGCCGTCTCGTCCCGCACGCCGGCGAGGACGATGTAGAGATCCATCTTGGCTGATGTACGGATCCCGACTTCTGTCGAGGGTTCGAACTGCGGCTGATGATTGCTGTCGAAGTACTGCCGCTTCTCGCTCGTGAGGATCCCCTGCGACACGCCGTCGCGCCACACCTCGAGCCCCACGGCGGTGACGAGCCGGTTCAGCGTTTCCGACGTCGACACGCCCTGGCTGACGAAGCGCCACCGGTGTCCGAGCGGGTCGACGATCTCCTTCGTCTCGCCGCCGCGCATCTGCACGTCGTGATCCTTCTTGAACGCGAGGCCGGCGAACGCCGAGAAGAGGACGACGATCCCCGCGTGCACGATGTAGCCGCCGTAGCGGCGGCGGTTGCGCGCCACGAGGCGGATCGTGGCGATCGGGATCGCCTCGCCATGGATGCTGCGGCGCGCGGCGATCCCCTTGAAGAACTCCTGACCGATCGTTCCGGCGACGAACCCGGCGAGCGTGTAGGCCACCAATGCGTGTCCGTCGCGCATGCCGAGCACGGCGAGCATCACGCCGACAGCGAGCCCCATTGCCACCGGGAACGCGAACTGCCGCTTCAGGTTCGACGTCGATGCCTTGCGCCACGCGATCAGCGGACCCACGCCCGTGAGCGCGAGCAGGAGCAGGCCGAGCGGAACGTTGACGGTGTTGAAGAAGGGCGGGCCGACCGTGATCTTGGAGCCGCGTACCCACTCGCTGAGGATCGGGAAGAGCGTGCCCCACAGCACCGAGAACGCGATGCCGACGAGCACGAGGTTGTTGTACAGGAAGGCCGCCTCTCGACTCACCATGCTCTCGAGCTCGGCCTTGGCTTCGAGATCCTTGAGGCGCGTCGCCACGAAGTACATCGTCGCGGCCGTAGACGCGAAGAAGAACGTCGCGAACCAGGTGCCGACCGGCGACTGCGCGAACGAGTGCACGCTCTCGATGATGCCGCTGCGCGTGATGAACGTGCCGAAGATCGCCAGCAGGAAGGTCGTGACGACGAGCACGACGTTCCACTTCCGCAGCATTCCGCGCTTCTCCTGGATCATGATGGAGTGCAGGAACGCCGTGCCGGTGAGCCATGGCAGAAGCGACGCGTTCTCCACCGGGTCCCAGGCCCAGTAGCCGCTCCATCCGAGCTCGACGTATGCCCACCACATGCCGAGCGTGATGCCGATGGTGAGGAAGAACCACGAAAGCAGCGACCAGCGCCGCACGATGCTCAGCCACTCGGCGTCGAGCTTGCGCGCGATGAGCGCGGCGATGGCGAACGCGAACGGGACCGACGTGGCGACGTAGCCCAGATAGAGCATGGGCGGATGGATCGCCATGCCCGGATTCTGGAGCTGCGGGTTCATCCCGCGCCCGTCCGCTGGCACGAAGCTCAGGCGATCGTACGGGTTGGCCTTGAAGCACACCGTGGCGATGAAGAACAGCGAGATCATCGCCAGCGTACCGGCCGCCCACGGCGCGAGGTCGCGCGCCTTTTCCCGCACCGACCAGCTCGCGATCGCACTGTACAGCACGAGGATCAACGCCCAGAACAGCATCGATCCTGCCTGTCCACCCCAGAACGCGGCGAACACGTAGATCTTGGGCATGTTCGCGCTCGTGTTCGACGCGACGTACTTGAGCGAGAAGTCGTGCGTCAAGAGCGCGGTCCAGAGCCCGAGCGACGCGAGCACGATCATCGCTGCGGTAGCGTACACTCCGCGCCGCCCGCTCGTGATGAGATCCTCGCGTCCCAGCGCGCCGCCAGCGAAGGATGTCACCGCCGCCCACGCCGCCATCAGCAGCGCCACCCACAACGAGAGCTCGCCGATCAGGATCACGCCCGCGTCCCCGCCTTGTAGCCCGGCGTCTGCCTGTACTTGTCCTCGCCCTGGCCTGGCGCGTTCTCGTAGCGCGAGGCGCACTTGGCAAGGAGCGTGGTTGCGTGGAAGGTGCCGTCCTCACCCATCCGTCCCTCGACGACGACGTCCACGCCATCGGTGAACGTGTCGGGCGCGATTCCACGGTAGACGACCGGCACGACGCGCGCGCCGTCGGTCACGTTGAACGCGTACTCCTTGCCGCCCGGCACACGCTTGATGGAACCCGGCACGACGCGCGCACCGATCTTCACACCCGCGCTCCGGAAGCCGGGATCCGCCGCAAGCTTGGTCGAGAGCTCGGTCGGCGTGAGATAGTACATCCCAGTCTCGTTGATGGACGTCGCCATCAGATAGCCGGACGTCCCCAGCACGAGGGCGCCGCCAAGGAGGAATTTCGTTCGAGCCGAAGTCATCTACCGCGCTCGCTGCAAGGGGATGCGTACTCTGACAATATAGCGCCCGCCGGGGAACCGCTCACATCGGCCTTTCCCTGACCGTCGATCACCGAACGGTCCGCACGAGCAGCACGGTTGCCGTGCCCGCGCCCGCCGCGTCCCAGGCGAGGTCTCGCACGCTGAACTCTCCCTTGGTGCGACGATCGACCAGTTCCTTGCCCACCCCGAGCGCGGCGCTCGCGATGCTGGCTCCGGCGATGGAACCTCCCTCTCCCGCGCCCGCTCGGCGCAGGCCGCCGTACGCGATGCTCTGAACGAACGCCGAGGTGAAGAAGTGCTGGAGCTTGTCTGCACCGAACCACGACTCGCGCCGGTGCTCTCCAGGTCCCGTGCCCAATGTGAAGACGAGTAGCAACCCCTTCATCAGGCGACGCTCCGTTCCGGGCGACGAACATCTCGCACACGCGTGCCCAGCCGCTCGCCCAACAGGACCAGCGCGCACTCCAGCAGCGCCCGGTTCTCGGCCTGATGCACCCAGCTGCTCGCCCCGCTGGGATGCGGCAACGGAATCACCACGTACTCGCCTCCTTCATATGAAACACGGTGCTCGCTTCCCACGAGCTCCGCCAGGGGCCGCACGCCGAGGAAGCGGTCGATCGCCAGCCGCCCGACGGGAATCAGCAATGTCGGCTTGATGATCCGAAGCTCCTCGTCCAGCCAATCGGCGCAGCGCTCGCGCTCGGCGGGCGAGGGCACGCGATCACCGCGGCCGGCCGGATGCGGGCCCGGATAGCATCGCGTGATGGCCGAGATGTACAAGGACTCGCGCGCCGCGGGCTCGTCGAGTCCGGCGCGTTCCAGCCAGCGAAACAGGGTGCGCCCCGCTCGACCAGCGAACGGACGCCCGCCGCCGGTCTCGGTCTGCCCAGGCGCCTGCCCAATCAGCATCGCGCGAGGCGCGCGGGCGAGCGACACGATCGGCATGATCGAGGGCGCGTGCGCACAGCGCCGGCACGCCGCGAGTCGTACACAGTGTGCGTCGAGCTCGGCGGCGAGAGTGCGGGGCGAGACTGCGTCGGCCATCCGCATTCTACTCCGCCGGTGTTTCGGAGTGCCCGTGCATTCCACTCACTCCGTCCGCCTCGGCACATCACCGCCCGCACCGAACTCGTACGGCGGCCTAATCACTCCGCGGTCCGTCACTATCGCCGTCACGAAGTCGGCCGGCGTGACGTCGAATGCCGGGTTGTACCCCTCGACTCCGTCGGGCCATACCGGCGCGCTGAACCCGCGCCGAAGCTCGTCGCCCGCACGGTGTTCAATCTCGATCGCGTCTCCGGTCGCAGTAGCGGAGTCCACCGTGCTCCACGGCGCGGCCACGTAGAACGGAATGCCGTGGTATCGCGCTGCGAGCGCGAGTGGATACGTGCCGATCTTGTTGGCGACGTCGCCGTTGGCGGCGATACGGTCGGCGCCCACGATCACGACGTCCACTCTTCCCTGCTGCATGAGCGACGCCGCCATGCTGTCGGCGATCACCGTCACGGCGATCCCGGCCTCGGACAGCTCCCACGCCGTCAGGCGGCTTCCCTGCATGAGAGGCCGGGTCTCGTCGGCGAACACGGCGATCTTCCATCCGCGCTCCACGGCCAGATACACAGGCGCGAGCGCCGTGCCGATCCCGCCCGTCGCCAGCGCGCCGGCGTTGCAGTGCGTGAGCACGCGCGCGCCGTCTTTGAGTAGCGCCATCCCGTGTTCGCCGATGCGACGGCACATCGCGCGGTCCTCGTCCAGGATGCGCGACGCGTCGGTCCGCAGCGCCACGAGTATCTCGGCCGTCTCGCCCGGCGTGTCGTGCGCCAACCGGACCAGCCGATGCACCGCCCAGCTCAGGTTCACCGCCGTGGGCCGCACACAGGCGATTCGCGCGCCGATGCGCTCGACGGCGGCGAGGAATGCATCGCGATCGGAATCGGCGTGCGCCGAGAGTGCGACGACCAGCCCCATCGCGCCGGCGACGCCGATCGCCGGCGCACCGCGCACGGCGAGGGTGGCGATCGCGTCGCATACGTCGTCCGCCGTGCGGAGCGCCCGCCTCACGAGCGCACCGGGCAGCATGCGCTGATCGATGATGTCCACTGCCGTGCCGTCCGACGACCAACGCACCGCTTCCACGACGCTCATGCGTTCAAGCTAGCGCGGCGTGGCTCGCTGCTCTACCGACGCGCGACGCGCGCGCAGCACCGAGTCAGCGGGGCTTGCCCGCAGCCCCATGGCGTACGCCGAATCGGCGGCGGCGAGCCGGCCCAACTGCTCGTGCGCGGCGCCCACGTAGAGTGCGGCAGTCACCGCCGCTTCGCCGCGGAGCAGCGGCGTCCCGGCGGCCACGACGCCCTCCGCACCGCGCGAGCGGCCCACCGCGTCGAGGTACATCGCCACGAAACCGGGCTCGCCGCGCACGTCCCCATCGCGAAGCAGCGGCACGAGCACGTCGGCGGCCGGCGCGAATCGGCCCGTCGAGTACAGCACCTGACCGTACTCGAACCGCACGCGGCGATCCCTGGGCTCCATCGCGTACGCGCGAGACAGGAGCGCGAGCGCGCGCGTCGTGTCGCCGTGCTCCCGCGCGTCGATGCCGAGCAGTTGATAACCGCGGTACTCCGCGGGCGAGGTCTCCACGAGTCGCGCCCAGAGCGTGCGGTGGCTCGACCACGCCGTCGCGTAGCGCGTGCTCGCCAACGCGTCGCGCACGATGGCGAGCGCGCACAGCACGAGCACGAGGCGCCTCGCGTACCTCGGCGCCCGGTCGACGATCATGCCGATCGCCAGCGCGACGCCCGTCGTCGCGCCGAACAGCGTGCGATCGGCGATGATCTGCCCCGTCGCCGTGAGCAGGTTCGCCGCCGGCAGATAGGTGAGCACCACCCACCCGAGCGCCACGAGCGGCCGGCCGTCGCCCCGCCGTGCGCGACGGATCGCGTAGGTGAAGAGTGCGAGTGCAGCGAGGACCGCGAGCGACGCGAGCAGCGCGCGTCGCGAGGGCAGGATCGTGGGTCCGTAGTACGGCGAGAGCTCGCTCGGCCACAGCAGCATCCTCGCGATGCGCGGCCAGAGCGACAGCATCGTCACGACACGATCGGCCGGCCCGAGCGCGTCCAGCCCCGGCGCGGCGATGGACACGCGCGCCACTGGGGCGCCAAGCACCGCGGCGCGTGCGAGCAGCGCGGCGACGATCGCTGCACCACCGACGAGCCAGAGTCGACGATGCGTGCGAAGGAACGCTCGTCCATCGCGACGCGCCGTGGACGGGCGCCAGCCCCACGCGGTGAGCGCGGCGAGCGGGAGCGCCAACAGGCCTGATTCCTTGGAGAGCACGGCTGCGGCGGTCAACGCGCCGGCGAGCAACGCCCTCGCCCATGCGCGTCGAGCGCGCACGTCGTCCGGCGCCTCCGATCGAATGACCATCGTGAGCGCGATCGTCCAACCGACGACGAGAAGCTCCGAGCTGTTCGCCGCACTGGCAACGGCTTCCACGTGCAGTGGATGCGTCGCGAACCAGAGCGTCGCGGCCAGCGCCGCCAGGGCGCCGACTCCTTGCCGCAGAAGGTGCCACACGAGGAGGGCGACGACGACATACAGCGCGAGCGCATACAGATGAAATAGAAGCGGAGTGCCGCCTCCAGCGTTCCACACTGCCGCGAGCAGCGCGACGTGCAGGGGACGATAGAGCCCCGACGCGTCGACGCCCTGCGTCGGCCAGTACGGCGCACCCCACACGCGCGCCAGCGCGGTCCACCCGCGAAGCATTGCATTGTCGCGGATGATCGTCGTGTCGTCGTACACGAAGCCGGCGCGCAGCGTCGGCGACATCGGCGCGAACGCGGCGAGCGCGAGTAGTGCGGGCACGATGCGCCGCGCGGGAGTTGAGCGTTCAGTAGGCACGACGCGGCCAAGCTAGTCGCGGCCGCGCAGCGCGGCCATCCCGCCTCACTCCTTCGGTCGCGACCGACGCCGTCGTTCCGGGAAATGCGCGTCGAGGAAGCGGATGAGCGCGCGCTCCTCGGGCGAGAGCGCGTATGTATCGGCCCGGGCCTGATACCGTGACGGCAGACGGATCGTCTCGCCCTCGTCGAGATATCGTGCGACGACGATCGGATGCACATAGGACGCGCGGCAGATCGCCGGCGTGTTCCCGAGCTCCGCCGCGACGAGCCGCATCACCGTGGCCACGTTGCGCCTGCCCTCCGTCTCCGAACCCGGAGGACCCAGCTCGGCGAGCACCGTGGCCGCGCGCAGCGTGCCGCCCCACGTGCGGAAGTCCTTCGCGCTGAACGGCACGCACAGCGTGTCGTGGAGATAGGCGTTGACGTCGCGCGCCGTGAGATCGTGCCACTTCCCGTCTTCGTGATAGCGGAACAGCCGAGTCCCCGGTGACTTCAGATGCCGCGCGATGAGTTGGGTGAGCTCGCGGTTGACCACAGTCTGCCGCTGCTTGATGGCGCTCTTGCCGACATACTCGAACACGGCGCGCCGCTGCACGATCGCGACGTGCCGCTTTCTCAACGTGGTGATGCCGAACGTCTTGTTCTCCTCGGCGTACCGCTCGCTGCCGATCCGGAAGAAGCTCTCGCTCACCAGACGCACCACCGCCGCGGCGACCGCGCGACGCGAGGGAGTGCGCGATGCGGCGTGCCGGCGAATGCGCTCGCGAAGCTGCGGCAGTTGCTTCGCGAGCTCGCGCACGCGGTAGTACTTCCTGAGTTGGCCCTGCGCCACGGCGCGGTCGTGATACCGGTACTGCTTTCGAGCCTTGGCATCCAGGCCCCACGCCTGCACCGCGGCGCGTGGGCCACCCGCGATGTGGACCTCTGTCCAGGCCGGCGGAATGACGAGCTGGCGTATCCGCTCCAGCGTTCGGGCATCGCGAACGAGCCGTGCATCGCCGCGGCGATAACGGAAGTGAGCTTTGGAGCCCTCGCGCAGAATCCAGTCGGCCATGTACCCGGCGCGAAGCAAGAGCCGGTCCGGACATGTATCTTCCGTGGATCGCAGCAACCCGCCGACCCGCCAATGGCCTACGAGCTTCTCACCTTCCAGGTCGCCGACCGGATCGCCACGATCACGGTCGACCGCGCCGAAAAGCTGAACGCCCTCAACGACGCGCTCATGGCGGAGTTGAGCCTCGCCATCGACGAAGCGGTGCGCCGGCCGGACGTCGGCGCGGTGCTCCTCACCGGTGCCGGCCGCGCGTTCGTGGCCGGAGCGGACATCGGTGAGCTCGTCGATCAGACGGCCACCGAGGGGAAGGCGCGCGCCGAGCGCGGGCAGCGGACCTTCCGGAAGTTCGAGCGCTCGCCCAAGCCGACACTCGCCGCCGTGAATGGATTCGCCCTGGGCGGCGGCTGTGAGCTGGCGATGGCCTGTCACATCCGGGTCGCGTCGGATACGGCCAAGTTCGGCCAGCCCGAGGTGAAGCTCGGCATCGTGCCGGGCTACGGCGCGTCGCAGCGGCTGCCACGGCTCGTCGGAAAGGGACGCGCGCTGCAGCTCCTCCTCACCGGTGAGATGATCGACGCCGCCGAGGCGTATCGCATCGGGCTCGTGAATCGCGTCGTTGCCGCGGCCGATCTGCTCGAGGCTGCGCGCGCCCTGCTCACAACGATTCTCGCGCAGGGCCCGCTGGCGGTGGCGCTCTGCATCGAAGCGGTCGATCGCGGTCTCGACATGCCGCTCGACGATGCCATTGCCCTGGAAGCGTCGTACTTCGGCGTCCTGTCTGCCACCGAGGACAAAGCCGAGGGCATGCGGGCGTTTCTCGAGAAGCGGCCGGCGCAGTTCAAGGGCAAGTGATGCGCAGCACCACGCTCGGAGCGCGGCGATGACGCGCGACTCGACGCGCGTGCTGCTCACGACGCTCGCGCTGCGCGACTTCCGCAATCTCGCTCGGCTCGACCTCGTCGTCCCGAGCGCCGGCGTCGTGATCATCGGCGAGAACGGTCAGGGAAAGACCAATCTGCTCGAGGCGATCTACTATCTCCATCTGCTGCGATCGGTTCGCGGCGCGCGCGACGTGGACGTCGTGCGGTTCGGTGCGCCGGGCTTTCACATCGCCGCACGGACCGGAGGCGGCCCGCACCACGAGCTGTCCGCCGGCTTCGAGCGACAGGGACGCCGGAAGCGTGTCAAGGTGGACGGCGGCGAGCCTCCGCGGCTGAGCGACGCGCTGGGTGCGCTGCCGTGCGTGCTGTTCTCCCCCGCCGACGTCGACCTCGTGGCCGGCGCGCCGAGCGCTCGGCGGCGCTACCTGGACATCCTGTTGGCCTTGTCGTCGCGGCCGTACCTCGCGGCGCTGCAGCGGTACCGCGCCGCGCTCGCGCAACGCAACGCCGCGCTGCGCGACGCCATGCGCAGCTCGGGCGCGCACACGGTGCAGCGCGTGGCGGTGTGGGAAGCGCCGCTCGCCGAGCACGGCGCGGTGCTCTGGCGCGAGCGCGTCATGTGGACCGACCTGGCGGCGGGCCGCTTCGCCGAGCTGTGCGCGGCCATCGGCGAGCAGTCGCCCGTGAGGATGCGATACGCGACATCGCTCGAGCCGGCGTCGATGGAGCTCGACGACGTCGCGAGCGCGCTCGCCGCCGGCCTGGATCAGAAGCGCGGGCTCGACATCCGCCGCGGCCTCACGCACACGGGCCCTCATCGCGACGATCTCGTGCTCACGCTGGACGGCCGCGAGCTGCGCGCCTTCGGCTCGGCCGGACAGCAGCGCACAGGGGCGATCGCGCTTCGCCTGCTCGAGGCGGAGACGCTGCGCGCGAGGTTGGGCGTGGCGCCGCTCTTTCTGCTCGACGACCCATTCGCCGAGCTCGATGTGCGGCGCTCGACGCACATCCTCGAGCTGCTCGCCGAGCAAGGCATGGGGCAGACGTTGCTGACCGTGCCGCGCGAGAGCGACATCCCGCCCGCGCTCACGACGCTGGCGCGGTGGCGCATCGTCGCCGGTGTGATCAGCGGCGACGATGCACGTGCGGGTGCGGCATGAGTGGTGGAAAGAAGAAGCCGGCCCCGATCGGCGACGTGCTCGCCGGCATCCTCAAGCAGAGTGGGCTCGCCGAGCGCGTCGAGCAGGCGGGTCTCATCCCCGAGTGGCCCGCGCTGGTGGGTACACAGATCTCCGCGGTGACGGAGCCGATGTCGATCACGGCGGACGGCACGATGTTCGTGAACGTGACGACGAACGCGTGGATGAACGAGCTGTCGCTGATGGAACCGGAACTCTTGCGCGCGCTGAATGCGAAGGCGGGGCGGACTCCGGTGAAGCGGATCCGCTGGTTGCTCAGGCGGCCGTAGGATGTCTCTTCCGGTGGCGCTCCGCAGCCGCCGTCAGCGGCGCGCGCCAGGTTTCGACACTGGCCTCGTAACACGTTGTGATGCAGGGAGTTACGAATTCACAGGAAGATTGCATTCGACGGGCTGATGGGTTAGATTCCAGACTTATGGTGGGACGCCACTTTCGGCGTTTCTTCGGTAGGCCGAATCGGCGACTCCACGAGCGGAAATTCATGGCAAAGCAGAACGACCAGTCCGGGGCGAAGGAATACGGCGCGGGGCAGATCACGGTACTCAAGGGGCTCGAAGCGGTTCGCAAGCGCCCGGGCATGTACATCGGCTCGACCTCTGAACGCGGTCTTCATCATCTCGTGTACGAGGTCATCGACAACTCCATCGACGAGGCGCTCGCGGGCTACTGTGATCGCATCAGCGCGATCATCCACCCCGACAACTCGATCACCGTCGAGGACAACGGGCGCGGCATCCCCGTCGACATCCATCCCATCGAGAAGATTCCCGGCGTCGAACTGGCGATGACGGTGCTGCACGCGGGCGGCAAGTTCGACAAGGACAGCTACAAGGTGTCCGGCGGACTGCACGGCGTCGGCGTGTCGGTCGTCAACGCGCTCTCCGAGCAGCTCAAGGTGTGGGTCAAGCGTGACGGCAAGGAGCACTACATGGACTTCGTGCGCGGCGGCACGAAGACCAAGCTCAAGGTGCTGATGGAGACGTCGAAAAAGGTGACCGGTACCAAGGTGTGGTTCAAGCCCGATCACGAGATCTTCACCGAGCTCACCTATCAGTACGCCACGCTGGCGTCGCGCCTCCGCGAGCTCTCGTTCCTCAACAAGGGGGTGACGATCACCCTCAAGGACGAGCGCCCCGAGCAGGAGAAGGAGGAGACCTTTCTGGCGAAGAACGGGCTGCGGGAGTTCGTGCAGCACCTCAACGCGACGCGCAAACCGCTCCACCAGGAAGTGATCTATCTCGAGACCACCAAGGACGACGTCGGGATCGAGCTCGCGATGCAGTACAACGACGGCTACCAGGACACCGTCTTCTCCTTCGTCAACAACATCAACACGCACGAAGGCGGCACGCACCTCACCGGGTTCAAGAGCGCGCTGACGCGCGTCATCAACCAGTACATCCAGAAGTCGTCGCTCTCCAAGAAGGACAAGGAGATCACGCTCAGCGGCGACGACGTGCGCGAAGGGCTGACGGCGGTGTTGTCGGTCAAGGTGCACGAGCCGCAGTTCGAGGGACAGACCAAGACGAAGCTCGGCAACTCCGAGGTGGAGTCCGCGGTCAAGACGGTCGCCAACGAGTGGCTCGCCGCGTACCTCGAGGAGCATCCGCGCACGGCGAACATCGTCATCGACAAGGCGATGTCGGCGGCACGCGCACGCGAAGCGGCGCGCAAGGCGCGCGACCTCACGCGGCGAAAGAGCGCGCTCGAAATCGGGAACCTGCCCGGCAAGCTCGCCGACTGCTCGCTGACCGATCCGGCGCTTTGTGAAATTTATCTGGTGGAAGGTGATTCGGCGGGCGGGAGCGCCAAGCAGGGTCGCAAGCGCGAGTTTCAGGCGATCCTCCCCCTGCGCGGCAAGATCATCAACGTCGAGAAGGCCCGCATCGACAAGGTCCTCTCCAACGAGGAGATCCGGACGATCATCACCGCCATCGGAAGCGGCATCAAGGACGAGTTCGAGATCGAGAAGGCGCGCTACCACAAGATCATCATCATGACCGACGCCGACGTCGACGGCGCGCACATCCGCACTCTCCTTCTGACTTTCTTTTACAGACAGATGCCCGAGCTGATCGAGGCGGGCTACATCTACATCGCGCAGCCGCCCCTTTTCCGCGTGGCCAAGGGGAAGGAGGCGGCGTACGCCTACGACGCCAAGGAGCGCGACGAGATCGCGAAGCGCATGTCGCCCGACGGCAAAACGGGACTCAACGTCCAGCGCTACAAGGGACTCGGCGAGATGAACGCCGACCAGCTGTTCGACACGACGATGGACCCCACCACGCGGACCCTGCTCCGGGTGAACGTGGAGGACGCGGTCATGGCGGACGAGATCTTCCGCACGCTGATGGGCGACGACGTCGAGCCGCGGCGGGTGTTCATCGAGACGAACGCGAAGTTCGCGTCGAATCTGGACATCTGAGTCCAATCGTTGATCGAGAACGGGGGCGGTCACTCGAGTGACCGCCGCCGTTCGCACATCGAGACTTGGGGATCGTGCGAAGTACTGACCGCGCGATCGACCCGTCGCACGTCACGGGGCCGGCGGAGCCACGCTCCCTGCCGCCAAGCTCGTGATCTGCATGGCCATGGTGAGCCAGTGGCCTGCCCGCTTCACCAGCACGCGCTTGTGCCGCCCCAGATTCATTCCGGGAAACGTCGGGATACCGCCGCCCGGGAGCGTGAACGTACCCGTCAACTTGTTGTCGACCTCGAGCACGGCGGCGTTCTCGCTCAGGAAAGTGATCCGACGGATCGTGCCCTGCGAGTGACTTCCGCGAAATGGGCCAGCCAGGCTGACGCTGTGGTTCGCGCCGATCGTTGCCGCGCCGATCGCCAGCTGTCCACGGCCGTTGATGAACTCACCGTCGACGAGGAACAGCGCTCCTATTCCCGCTCCATTGCCGGCGTTCCACGCCGCATCCCACGCTGCGGTCACCGCCGCTACTGCTGCGGAATCTGCAGGTCGAGCGTTCTGGCCCATGCCGATCGACATCGATGGAGTCTGCGTTGTGGCAGCGAGCGCGTTTGGCACGGTCGTCGAGTCGCTGTTGCAGCCGCTCACCATGAGGCAGACGGCGAGGGACACGCCAGTGATCATCGGGGCCAGAGATGCCGAGAGCCGCTTGGCCGCCGTGTGGGGATGCCGCGGCAGGGTGGAGGAACGACTTGTCATGAGAAGGAGCCTCACTGGAAGGTGGCGAGCGCAGGTTGCGCCCGAGGTTGGACGACGCCACCTTAGGCCGGCGGCTCAGTAAATCCTCAACCGATCCACAACACGCTGCGCCGCGGCAGCCGAGGCTCCCGATGTTCCGATTGAGGACGTTTCGCGGATTGACGCTCGAGCTCGACGGAGCGCCGTACACTGGCCCCGCGACCCAGCGCCGCCGCCTGGCCCTCCTGGTGCTGCTGGCAGACGCCGAATCGGGGATGAGTCGCGATCGGATCATCGACGTTCTCTGGCCCGATACCGACCCCGCTCGCGCGCGCCACTCGCTCGATACCGCACTCTCGGCGCTCCGGCGCGAGTTCCGCAGTGAGGCACTTTTTGTCGGCGTCGCGACGCTCCATGTAAATCCGGACGTCCTCTCGAGCGATCTCGCCGACTACGGCGCGGCGTTGCGCGCGAACGACCCCGAGCGCCTCCTGGAGCTCTATACCGGTCCCTTTCTCGAGGGATTTTCACTGCCTGGCGCTCCCGACTTCGAGCGGTGGATGGAGGCGGAGCGTGGCCGCCGCGCGCTGACCCATGCTCGAGCGCTCGGAGCATGTGCGTCCGCTGCGTCGAAGCGCGGCGACGCGGCGGGTGCCGTACGGTGGGGAGAGGCGCGCTTCGCGGTCGACCCGCTCGACACGCCAGCAACGATGCACCTGATGACCGCTCTCGCCACAAACGGCGACCGAACCGAGGCGCTCAGGATCGCACGTCTCCACGAAACCCTGATCCGTCAGGAACTGGATACGTCTCCAGGTCCGGAGTGGGCCGCGGCTGTCGATGCGCTGCTCGCACAGCTCGCGGAGCCGGCCGAGCACGGTGGCGCAGCGCCGGTGCTCCCGCCCACGCCGGCGAAGCCTCCCGTCGAGCACGTGTCATCCGTGGCAGCCGATGCCGCGCTCGTTCAGCTCGAGCCGATCGCGTCGACTCCGGCAACAGCGGCATCGACGGCTTCTTGGCGAACCGGTGCGCGTACGCCGGCGAGATCACGCGTCCTTGCAGGAGCGCTGCTGGCCCTGGGGCTCGGAGCGCTCGGAGTATCTCAGCGTCGTCTCCTCTCGCCGCCACGGCCGGAGCAGGCGACCTCCGGGCGCCTGGCTGCGACCTCCGTCTCGGTCGCGGTGCTTCCGTTCGTCAATACGAGCGGTGATGCTGGAGACGAGCCATTCTCCGATGGCCTGACGGACGAGCTGATCTCGGAGCTGAGCAAGGTCAGTGGAATACGAGTGACGGGACGAACGTCGGCGTTCGCGCTCAAGGGTCGCGGGCTCGACGTGCGCGCGATCGCCGACACCCTCGGCGTCAACGCGGTGCTCGAGGGCAGCGTTCGACGCGCGGGAAACAGGCTCAGAGTCACGGCGCAACTCGTCAGCGCGAGCGATAACGGAGTGCTGTGGACAGCGACGTACGATCGGAAGACCGTGGACGTCTTTGCCGTGCAGGAAGACATCGCCCACGCCATCGTCGCCGCCCTTCCGCCGACCGCCGGTGGTCGCGGCACGCCCAACACCGTCGTTCACACGCGCGATCTCGCGACATACGAGCTCTATCTCAGAGGGCGATACTTCCTGGGCCGTCGCACGCCTCCCGATCTCCGCCTCGCGGCCGCGTACTTCGAGCAGGTCGTCGCGCGCGACTCGATGTACGCACATGCCTACGCTGGGCTCGCCAGCGCACGAGTGCTTCTCGTGCAGCTCGGCGACAGTCCTCCACGCGACCAACTGCCCCGCGCACGCCACGCCGTGGCCGAGGCGATTCGGCTCGACTCGACACTTTCTGAAGCTTACGCAGTATCGAGCAACATCCTCGAGGGATTCGACTGGGATTCGGTTGGATCCGACCGCGCATCCGTGAGAGCGATCGCGCTGGACGCCGGCAACGTGTCCGCACATTTATTCAGAGGCATCCACCTGCTCAACCGTGGAAGATTCGTGGACGCGGTCGCGGAGTTGAATCAGGCGCGCACGCTCGACCCCTTGTCCGCACCGGTGCGGATGCAGCTCGGACGCGCGTTCGTCCGCGCGCGCCGGTCCGAGGATGCGGTCACTTCCTTGCGCATCGCTGTGGAATTGAATCCGGAATTCTCCGCGGCGTATCTCGGCCTCGGCGATGCTCTCCTTCAGCAAGGACGGACCAACGACGCGCTCTCGGCGTATCGTCGCGCGGCCGAGTTGAACGGCGGACGTGATTCCGCGCAGCTTGCCTACGGCCTGGCGGTCACGGGAGAGCGCGACGCGGCGCGGGCAATCCTCGCCGCCTTGCTGGCGCCGTCGCGCCGCAAGTATTTGCCGCCCGTTCCCGTCGCGAGAGCCTTCGCTGGCCTGGGCGACAAGGAGGCGGCATTCCTATGGCTCGAGCGCGCCGCGACCGAGCACGCCGCGCAGACCAGAACCATCAATGCGACGCCCACATTCGATACCCTGCATGACGACCCGCGCTGGGCCATCCTCCTTCGTCGGTTGCGTCTCCCGACCTGACACCATGAATCCTCACATCGTCCCGCGCCGAACCCCAAGCGACACGATTGTCTCGATCAGCGTCTCGTAGCTGATCCCCGCCTTGAGCGCCGACTGCGCGAACTCCTCCTTGCTGGCGATCTCGGGGTTGGGGTTCGCCTCGATGAAGAACGCGGTCCCATCCGCGCGCAGGCGGAAGTCCAATCGCGCGTAGCCATCGAGCGACAGGTTCCGGTAGATGCGCTTCGCCACCGCAACGAGCCTGGCGCGCACCGCAGGCTCGATGTCCGCCTCGCCTTCGGAGATCCCGTGCTTCACCTGGTACGCCAGGTTGTGCTTCACCTTCTGCGTCGCGATCGCCACCGCGCCCGGCGCCGTGTTCTCGAAGAACAGCTCCCACGGCGGCAGCACCGTCAATCGCTTGTTGCCGAACACGCCGACGTAGATCTCGCGCCCGTCGATGAACTCCTCGATCAATGCGTCGCCGGTGATGCTCTCGTGGATGAACTTCACGCGCGAGACGAGCTCCTCGTCGTCCCACACCACGGAGGCCTGCGCGATCCCGACCGACCCCTCCTCGGTGAGGCTCTTCACGATCAGCGGGAACTGCAGCGCCTTCGAGCGGCGCACGCGTCGGCCCGAGTGCACGACGTCGAATTTGGGCACCGGGATGCGGTGGTACGTGAGGATCTTCTTGGCGAGCGCCTTGTCGCGCGCCAGCACGAGGCCGCGCGGGTTGCACCCGGTGTACGGCACGAGCAGGAGTTCGAGGTAGCTCACGACGTGCTGGTCGAGCTCTCGCAGGCCGAAGAACGCCTCGATCATGTTGAACACGACGTGGGGCTTCCACTCCTCCAGCACTTCGCGGATCGGCCCCAACTCGTACTTGATCTCGAGCGCCCGCACGTCGTGGCCCAGCGCGCGCAGCGTGGTCAACACATCGTTCTCGGTCTTGTAGCCGTGCCGCTCCTGCTCGCTCAGCGTCTCCAGGTCGTCGGGCGGCAGAAACCCGGTCTCCATCAGCACGAGCACGCGCAGGCGGCGACGTCGCTTCACGCGCTTCCGGGTGCTCATAGCGGGATCGACTCCCGACGCCGATAGAGGAAGTGCACGGAGCGTACGGCGAGCATGCCGGCGAAGTCGAGTAGCACCTTCTTGTCGGATTCGGGGACGCGCAGCTTCAAGGTCCGGCTCCGCCCGATCATGTCCTGCAGGAGCTGGTCGATCGTGAACTCCGACTCGCCGGTCCAGCGAGCGACGAGTGCTCGGATCTCCTTCGCGTGTCGGCCGATGAAGCGCGACGCGAGCTCTCGCCGCGCATCCTTCGGTGCGTTCGAGAACACGCGACACAGCTCGCGATCGTACGTGCTCGGGAAATCCACGGCGTAGAACTCGCGCTTCGACTCGTAGTGTGCGCGGAGCGTCGACGTCAGCTGCGACACCGGCGCCACACGCTCGCGCGTCTTGACCGGCGGCCGTTTCCCCTCGAGCTCGGCCATCAGCACGTCCACGTACTCCAGCTTTCGTAGCGCGCCCCACCCCTCATAGCGCTTGCGCCACCGTGCGCGCGGCTGCAGCCACACCGCGAAGGTCTCGGCGAAGTCCTCGTCTGGGTGCGCCTGCGCATAGTACGCGCGCAGGTGTTGCACGAAGTGCCGGCTCGCCGGCTTGGGACGATACGACGTCGGATACTTCGTCGACGACTTGCCGAACAACCGCTGATAGCTCGGCCGCCGATGCAGCCGAAATCCGTGCTGCATCGCATGGCCGGCCTCGTGCCGCAGAATCCGCATGCACTCCGCGCGCGATGCACCTTCCGCTTCGAGCATCATGCTGCGCTCCAGGCGGATGAGCCGGGGGTGCACGAGGTAGAAGGGGATGCCGATGCCCGGAACGTTCTGCGGCGAGAACCACTCATCCGAGAGCCAACAGTGCGGTCGCAGCGCGATGCCCCGCTTCTCCAGCTCTCGATGGAGCTCGTCGACGCACGCCTTCACCCATGTCCCTTCGAGCTCGAGACTGAGGTCGCGGATTCGCAGGTCGAGTAGCTGCTCGCGGGGCAAGTGCTCCCATTCGATCCGCACGCGCTTGCGTGCGGTCATCGGCGCCGGGCTGGGTGCGAGCGCGTCACCGGATCGCCTGCTTCAGCACCACACCGTCCAGGCGCTCGGTGGGCTTCACGCCCGCCAGCGCCGCGAGCGTCGGCGCCAGGTCCACCGTGCGCACGAACTCGGAAAAACGGCCCGGCCGCGCTCCCGCGCCGTAGAAGATCAACGGCACGTGCGTATCGTAGTCGTACACGGTGCCGTGCGAGGCGACGTTGCCGCCCCAGGTGCTCAACGGTGTGAGCGTGATGATCAACGCGATCTGCGCCGTTGCCGGGAACTGATGGCTCCACTTCCGCGCCACCTCGTCCCGGAGCGTGTCGGCGAGCAAGGCCGAGAACCGGTCGACGCGACGCACCCCGGGCGCACGCTTCAACGCCGCGGCCAGCACGTCGAGCACCGAGTCGGCGTTCACGTGCGCCTTGCGGAACGCGTCCCGGTCGATGAGCACGAGATCCTGATCCAGGTCGATCGCAAAAGTGTCCAGCTTCGCCGCCGCCATCCCCATGCGGATGGGGCCGAGCAGCCCGTAAAGGCTGGCGCGCACGGGTCGCGGCTGCACACTGGGGGGAGCCAGCTCGGGTATCGTGCCCACGCCGTGATCCGACGTCAGCACGACCGTCACGGTTGCCGAGTCTCGCATCCGGTAGAGGGAATCGAGGAGCTGACCGATCGCGCGGTCCACCCGGAGCACCTCGTCGTGCATCTCGCGCGAGTCGGGTCCGTAGGTGTGCCCGATCACGTCCGTGGCGGACAGAGAAACGGCGAGCAGATCGGTCTGGGGTCCCGCGCCGAGTCGCAGGGCCGCCACCCCCTCCAGCGCGAACGCGACCGTCAGCTCGTCGATGAACGGCGTGGCGCGCACGATGCTCGATGCATCGTATCCGTCCCCGGGGAGGACGTGAGGAAAGGTGAAGTCGGAGCCCCCGGCTTCGACATCGACACTGTCGCGCTCCGCGTACGCCGAGTCGGGAAGCAACAGCTTCCACGCGCGCCCGCCGTAGGCGTAGGCCATCCCCCGATCGTTGAACGCGCTCACCCAGCTCGGCAGCGAATCCCGGTAGTATTTGCTCGTCGTGAAGTGGCCGTCGGGAGAGTACCAGTAGACGTCGGAGCGCGAACGCCCGATGGGCAGGATCGCCCCCCGGTCTTTCATCGAGACGGATAGCGCCTTCGAGCGCCCGTCGGCGGCGCGCAACCAATCGACGAGCGTGGTCCCGACGAAGCGCGTGGGCGAGGCACCGGTGCCGAAGGCGTTCGCCAGCAGCGGCGCCGCCGAATCGGCGACGCCGATGCGGTTCATCGTGATGCCAGTCGAGCGCGGGTAGCGGCCGGAGAGCAGCGTGGCGTGGCCCGGCGCGGTCTCCGTGATGGCGTGGTCGTGGTGGGCGTTGGTGAACGACGCGCCCCCACGCACCAACCTGGCGATCCCGCCCCGCATCTGCGGCCCGAACCGCTCCAGATAATCGGCGCGGAACTGATCGATCGTCACCAGGACGAGCAGGGTCGGCTTTTTGGGCCGAGCCTGCGCGTCGGCGGCGCGCGCGGGGCCGAGGAGCGCGAGGAGGAACGCGCAGGCGGTGACGAGGGATCGCATCGCGCAATGTGTGCTCCGGATCGGAGCGGTCGCAAGGCGCTACGGCGGAGCATGCTGCGGGGCATGGCGCAGGCGGTTTCGACGCGCGATACTTGCCAGCTCATCCGCGAGGTGTGCACATGGCCGAGACACGCGTGACCGCAGGGCCGGCGACCCGAGTCGTGTTGCGGTCGATCGCGTACTATGCGGTGCTCATTGCTGGAACGACGTTCGCGTGGCGATACCTGCCCCGAAACGCGGCCGCGCCGCCATCGTCGCTCGACGCGCTGTTCGGAAGTGGATCGGCCGCGACACGCGCCGCACAGTCCGTTGCACTCGACGAGGTGGGGCTGTCGATCACGGTCGGCGTGGCGATGCTCGCCGCCGTGCTGCTCGCCATTCCCGTGGCGTGGGTCTACCTGGTCACGCGGGCGAAACGCGGATACCAGCAGTCGGTCGTTCAGCTGCTCATCATCCTGCCCGCAGTCGTCGCCGGCATCGTGCTGCTCGTGAAGTACAGCCTCGCCCTCGCGTTCAGCCTCGCCGGCATCGTGGCGGCGGTCCGCTTTCGAAACACGCTCGACGACAGCAAGGACGCCGTCTACGTCTTCCTCGCCACTGCCATCGGCCTGGCCGCCGCGGTGAACCTGCCGGTTGCCGCGGTGATCTCCATCGGCTTCAACACGGTGGTCCTCGTGCTCTGGTACACGGACTTCGGCAGCGCGCCGATGGAGCTCGAGGGCCGCATCGCCGATCAACGGTTGCGCCGCGCGCGCCAGCTCGCCCGCACGGGCACGTTCGTCGCCCGCATCGACGACGAGGTCCTTCAGAACATGACGCGCGATCAGCTCGAGGGGATCGCGCAGCGCGCGTGGCGGCGCGCCAACGAGCAGTCGGACGACGCGGCCTCCCCACAGGTAGAGGTCTGCGTCCGCGTGCGCACGCGTGACCTGGACGCGTTGCGCCGCGCCATCGAGCCGCGTCTGACCGAGAATGTGAAGCACTGGCGCATGGGCCCCGTCGTGGACGGCGACGGCGTGCAGTGCACGGACTTCTTCGTCATGCTCAGGAAGAAGGGCTCTTCCGACGAGCTGGTGGCCCTGTTCCGGGCATCAGGCTCGGAGCACCTCATCGACCTCGAGCTACTCTGACCATGGCCGAGCCCATTCGCATCGTCGCCCGACGGACACCCACGGCGCGTGCCTCACGCGCCACGGTACTCGCGCTGCTGCTCTCTTGCGCCACGGCGCTCGCCGCACCCGCGTCGGTCCACGCGCAGGCCGCAGCGGCCGGCAAGCAGCCAAAGGCCGGCAAGCCGCCAAAGGAGGCCAAGCCGCTGGGAGAGAAGAAGGTGCCGACGCTGTTCCGATCGGACTCCCTGCTGACGTTGACCTTGACGACGAACATCAAGCAGATCCGGCGCGACAAGAACGAGACGCCGCCGTGGCGGTGGGCCTCGTTGACCTACCAGGACAGCGCCAGCAAGCCCGCACAAGTGCCGCTGCGGATTCGCACGCGCGGCTTTTGGAGGCTGAAGAACTGCACGTTCCCGCCCATCAAGCTGAACTTCGTCGGCAAGGAGACGAAGAACTCGCTCTTCGACGATCTCGAAGAGCCGAAGCTCGTGAACTACTGCCGCGACACGGATACGTTCGAGCAGTACATCCTGCAGGAGATCCAGCTCTACCGCATCTACCAGTTGCTCACCCCCGTGAGCCACCGCGTCCGATTGGCCAAGGTCTCCTACGTGGACAGCGCCAGCGGCAAGCGCGAGGCGGAGCGGTACGCGATCTTCGTCGAGGACCCGGAACAGCTCGCGAACCGGCACTCGGCCACGCTGATGAAGGTCAAGGGTGCAGGGCTCGGCGACCTGGACAATCCGCAGCTCACCCTCGCCTACATGTTCCAGTATTTCATCGGCAACCTCGACTTCTCCTTCAGCGGTCTGCACAACACCGAGTTGCTCGGCGGGATCGACGGACGCATCCTGCCCGTCGCCTACGACTTCGACTTCTCCGGTGCGGTGAACACCAGCTACGCCACGCCGCCGGAGGCGTATGGGGTGAAGAGCGTCCGCCAGCGGAAGTTCCTCGCGTCGTGCGCGCTCGCGGAGCACTTCCCTGCCGCGGTCGCCCGGCTTCAGGAGAAGAAGGAGGCGATCTATGCTCTCTATGGCGACGAGATCGGGAAGCGCATGGATCAGGGGACGGTGAGAGCGACCCTCGGCTACTTCGACAACTTCTACGAGGACGTGCGCACTCCGGAGTCGGCCAAGCGCAACGTGTTCAACTACTGCATCAAAACGAATTGATCTCCACGCTGGACGTATGACCGTCGTTCGCTACGAGCTTCGATCGTCGGCCGAGTTGGAGGCGCTCGCGCGCGCGGAGCTTCCCCTCGGCATTCGCTGCGGCGCGCCGCGCCCCTCGTCCCACCGTGACCTCTATCTCGACACGCCCGACGACGCGCTGCGGGAGCGCGGCATCGTGTGCCGGCTGCGCGTGGGAGCTCGAGAGTCGCGACTGCTCTTCCTCCGCCTCGCGACCGAGCACGCGCCGCCGGAGCGCCTCGACGTCGTGGTGAAGACGACCGATCCGCTGCACGCTCTCACCCAGAGCCCGGCGATCCGCGATCGCCTTCGAGCGGTCGTCGATCCTGCGACGCTCGCCACCCGCGTGGAGTTGGCGGTGGAGCGCCTCACACGCGACGCGCATCACGACCTGTTGCGCCGACGGCGACTCGAGCTGCATTACGACCGGATCACAGTCCGTCGCGACGGAGACGTCCGTACGCTGTTCCATCTCTGCGCGCATCACCGCCGCGGCGCCGCCGAGGAGTTCCGGCGGCTGGTCGCCGCGCTGGAACGCGCGCACGATCTCCGCGGACTGGGCGCCGACCCGCGCGAACAGGCGGAGCTTCTCCTGCGCTGGATGCGCCCCTCGGGAACGGGCCAGCGCTCCGTCAGCTCCGATCATTCGACGACGATCCATGACGAGGCGCCCGCCGTCGCCGAGATGCTCGTGCCCGAGCTGAGCCTCCTGGCGTTCCAGCGCCGCGTGCTCGCTATCGCCGAGTCCGAACAGACCCCGCTCGCTGCGCGGCTCCGCTTTCTCGGCATCATCACGAGCAACGTCGACGAGCTGTACATGGTTCGCATGCCGGAGCTGCGCGAGGCGGCAGCGGTGCGGTCCGAGTCGGCGAGCGTGCGCGCCGCCGATGGGCTCACGCCGGGCGACAGGCTCGAGCGCGTCGAACGAGAGGTGACCGCCATCCTCGACGCGCAGTACCGGTGCGCGGCCGCCTGCCTGCGCGCTGCCGAAGCGGTGGGGGCGCACGTGCTGCGGTGGGACGATCTGACGGCCGGCGAGCGCGAAGTGCTTCGCGCGCGCTGTCGCGACGAGATCTATCCGGCGCTCACGCCACTGGCGATGACGCTGAGCCCCGGGCATCCGCTGCCCCATCTGCCCCATCTCGGGCTCTCGCTCGCCGTCGTCTTCCGCTCGACGACAGGTGGTGAGGCACACCTCGCCGAGCTCGAGCTGCCCGGCGACGTCGCTCGGCTGCTTCCGGTCGCCGGTCGCCCGCTGTCTGTCATCCCCATCGAGGATGTGCTGCGAGCAAACGTCGATCTCCTCTACCCGAACGCCCGCGTCGAGGGCGCGTACCTGTTCCGCGTGACGCGCGGCGGTGATCTCGACCTCGATGAACGGAGTGCCGACGGCCTGCTCACCGCAGTCTCGGACGCCACGGACCGGCGCCCGTTCAATCCCGCCGTGCGCGTCGAGGTCGAGCACGCGATGCCGAGGTCGGTGTGCGAGCTCGTGCTCGACAACCTGCGCCGCGAAGCGGCCACCCGCTCGGCGCGCGACGTCGTGGTCGGCGAGGTGCAGAGCGTGCGCGGGCTGCTGGACCTCCGCTGCCTTTCGCTGCTCCCGCTTCCCCCGGATCCGGCGCTCGACTACCCCGCGCTCGCCGTTCGCTCGCCGGTGGACGAAACGCGCACGATCCTCGATTCGGTCCGCGAGGGCGACATTCTGGCGCACCACCCATTCGACGACTTCGAACAAACCGTCGTGCGATTCCTGCGCGAGGCCGCGGACGATCCGCTCGTCACGACGATCAAGATCACTCTTTACCGCGCGGGCGATCCATCGGCCGTAGTGGATGCGCTGCTCGCCGCCGCGCACGCGGGAAAGAAGGTCGTCGCGCTCGTCGAGCTCAAGGCGCGCTTCGACGAAGAGCACAACGTCACCTGGGCGCGCGCGCTCGAGGGAGCCGGCGCGCACGTGGTGTACGGCTTCGTCGGCCTCAAGGTGCACGCGAAGATGGCGCTCGTGATCCGGCGCGAGGGCGCGGTACTGCAGCGATACGCGCACGTCGGCACGGGGAACTACAACACCCGCTCCGGTCGGCAGTACACCGACCTGAGCTTCTTCACGGCCGCTGAGGCGCTTACATCCGATGTCGCCGACCTGTTCAACTCCCTCACGGGTTCGTCGCGCCCGCCGGATAGGTTGGGCCACGGTGCGCTCGTCGCGCCTGTGCAGCTGCTGCCGTCCGTGCTCGACCTCATCGAGCGTGAGACGCGACACGCTCGCGACGGCCGGCGGGCGGGGATCACGATCAAGGTCAACGGTCTGTCGGATGCCGACGTGGTGCGCGCGCTCTATCGCGCGTCGCAGGCCGGCGTGCAGGTGCAGCTCGTCGTACGCGGTATCTGCACGCTGCGGCCGGGAATCGAGGGGCTCTCGTCCAACATCCACGTCGTCTCCGTCGTCGGCCGATTCCTCGAGCACTCGCGCATCTATCGCTTCGAGAACGACGGCGCTCCCGCGTACTACATCGGATCGTCGGACCTCCGGCCTCGGAACCTCCGGCGCCGCGTCGAGCTGCTCGTCCCGATCCTCGGCGCGCGTGATCGCGAACAGCTCGATCACGTCCTCCGGCTTTACCTGGCGGATCGCACCGGGTGGGCTCTCCACGGTGACGGCCAGTATCGCCGCTCAACTTCTGACGGTCCCTCGGCCCAGACGACGTCGGCATCCTCGAATTGGCCGCTTCCCGACGCGCTGTCCGCCGCACGCGACGCGGACATGCTCGTCGCGCGGGGAGAGCGGGCCTAAAGGATCTCGACGAGGCGAAGATCGAAGGTCAACGCCTCTCCGGCGAGCTCGTGGTTCGCATCGAGCGTGACGGTCTCGTCATCGAGCTCGCACACCGTGACCACCATCGCCTGTTCGCCCTGCTCCATGCGGAGTTGCGTCCCTTCCTGCAGCTCCAGATCGGCCGGCAACTCTTCGCGCGGCACTCGCAGCATCAGCTCCTCCCGCCGCGGCCCGTACGCGTCCTCTGCCTCGATCGTGACGCGCTTCTCCTCGCCCACCTGCATTCCCTCCACCGCATCGTCGAAGCCGGCGATCACCGCGCCTGCGCCGAGCGTGAAGGTGAGTGGATCGTGCTTTCGTGAGCTGTCGAATTCCTGCCCATTCTTGAGCGTGCCCGTGTAGTGCACCCGAACCGTGTCGCCCTGCTTCGCCTGGGCCATGCATCCTCCATTCGGTGATCGATTATCGCGTCTGCCGTGAATTTGGCTGCGGCGCGTACTTCGTGCCTGAACGGCGCGCTACCCGACGAATGTCCACTTTTGATGGCAGTCTGAAGTGTGACAAATTGGCCCACGGCTGGTCAACTGCAACCTGCGCAGGCACTTATGGATCTCAGTCTGTTTCGGCTCCAAAGGTGCATTAGAGAGGGCACATCCCGCGAGCCGCCGTTGCAATTGGGCGCCGCGCGGTCACTCTCGAAAGGAGACGACATGCGAGCTCATTTTCCTCGATTGATCGGCGTCGCTACTGCGACACTCTTCTTGGCCACGGCAGCACAGGCGCAGGGCAAGAGCAAGGACAAGGCGCACAAGGGCCATACCGACGTCGTCGTCCACGACGACCATCACGACGCGCACGACGCCCGCGTTCAGCATGATCAGCATGATCAGCGCGATCAGCACGACCAACGCGATCCGCGCTACGACAACCACCAGGACGGAAGGCGCATCCCGCCCGGCCTCGCCAAGAAGCCCGGCGGCATGCCGCCCGGCCAGTACAAGAAGATCTACGGCACCGATCACGGCGCCGTCGTGCTTCGCGATGTCTTTGGCCGTCGGGGCTACACCGTGGTCCGCTCGAACCACGAGGGCAACTCGGAGTATGTGTACTACCGCCTGCGCGATGGCTCCGTGCGGCGCGCCGTCGTGAGCCCGGGCACCGATCGCCTCCGGTTCAGCAACGTGCCAGCTTCGCTGCTCAGTGAAGTGATGGCAAAGCTGTACTAGATCGCCGGGTCACCTAGTCGTAATGACTTGCAAACGAGACCGCGTACGAGCGGTCTCGTTTGTATTTGGCACCATCCGCGAGCGTGACTCTCGCGAGAGAGGCGCGGCCTGGTGTGATACTTGAGTGACGTGCCACGACTCTCATCTGCGAACCCCACAGACCGATCATGATCAAGCTCGCCGGACTTCTCGTGCTCGCCGCTGCCGCGGGCTGCGCCTCCGCCGCCGTCTCATCGGCGGGGTCTGCGGGGGAGCTGCCGCGATCACGCTCGCCAAGACCGACGACGGGCGCCATCGCGCCGGCCGATCTGATGTCGCGCCTGTACGTCTTCGCGGACGACTCCATGCAGGGCCGAGAGTCCGGCACGCGCGGCAACGTGATGGGCACCGATTTCATCGCGCGCGAGATGGAGAAGGTCGGGCTCCGGCCCGGTGGTGAGAACGGCAGCTGGTTCCAGACGGTGCCGATCCTCATCGCGAAAATAGACACCACTCGCACGCTCGGCGTCGACGGAGCCACGCTCGCGTACGGGCGGGACTATCTGCCCTTTCACTCGGGCAACGGGGGACGAAACCTCCCGGTGGGTACGTCGACTCGCTCGTTCAACGGTGCACGCGCGATCTACGGCGGGCAGGTCGGGAGCAGCAACCTCGTCTCGCCGAACCTCGCCGCCGGAAAGATCGTCGTCTTCACCGTGCCGCTCTCGGCGACCACGGGGCGCCGCGACTGGCGCTTCGCCACCTTCGGTCCGCTCACGCAGTACGCCGGCGCGGCGGGGATCGTCGCGATCGCACTCGACGTGGTGCCGCGGGTCACGGCGCAGCGGCTCCGCGGCTCCGTCGTGCACATCCGCGCCGAGCCGACGTTCGACGGACCGACGCCGCTCTCGCTGCTGGTCACTCCCGAAGCAGGCCAGCGCCTGCTCGGCGTGAGCGCTCTCGAGGGTCTCGCCGTTGGCCACGAGGGACGCAGTGTGACCGGCAATGTGGAGTTCGTCGACGTGCCGGCGCCCTTCCCATCGCGCAACGTGATCGGGATCCTGCCCGGCAGCGACCCGGCGCTGCGCGGCCAGTTCGTGGCGGTGGGCGCGCACAACGATCACATCGGGCTCACCCTGCGTCCGCTCGAGCACGACTCGGTGCTCGCCTTCAACAGTGTCGTGCGCCGGCAGGGCGCGCAGGATACGGTGCGCGTGCCGACGCCGGAGCAAGCCGCTCGCATCGCCCTGCTCCGTGACAGCCTCCGGCTCGCTCACGGTGGCGCACGTCCGGATTCCATCAACAACGGTGCCGATGACGACGGTTCGGGCACCGTCGCGATGATAGAGATCGCCGAGGCGTTCGCGAGCTCGAAGGAGCGCCCGCGGCGGTCTTTGATCTTCGTGTCGCACACCGGAGAGGAGAAAGGACTCTGGGGCTCGCTGTGGTTTACCGACCATCCCACCGTGCCGCGCGATTCCATCGTCGCCCAGCTGAACATGGACATGGTGGGCCGCGGAAAGGCGACCGACGCGATGGGACGCGGACCCAACAACATCCAGCTCATCGGACCGCGGCGCCTCTCCACTCAGCTCGGCGACCTGATCGACTCGGTGAACACGCACCGGACGCCGCGCATGGACGTCGACAGCTCGTTCGACGCGAACGGTCACGTCCTCAACCGCTACTGTCGCAGCGATCACTACATGTACGCCCGGTATGGCATCCCGATCACCTACTTCTCACTCGGTTACCACACGGACTACCATCAGGTCACCGACGAGTCGCAGTACATCGACTACGACCACATGGCTCGCGTCGCGCAGTTCGTCCACGACGTGGCCGAGGCCGTCGCCAACAGGAGGGAGCGATTGGTCGTCGACAAGCCCAAGCCGGACCCGCGCGCGTCCTGTCGACAATAGCGCCGACCCGCGCGACGATGGAATGAGTCGTGCATTTCTGGCCTGGTGGGAAGTCACTCTCACCGTCCAGCATTGGGAGTCCACGTGGAGTCTCGAGAGCCCGCGCGCGCCTTCGGTGACGGCAGCGCCGAACAACAGTTCAAGGACGCGCTCCTCCGCTCACATCGGTCACGCGAGTTCCTTGGCGAGGTCGAGGCGGCAGCGGCGCATTTCTGTCGCGCCCTTCGCCATCAGGGCGTGCCGCCGGAGCGCATGCTCGTCGACGCGAAGCGCGTCATCGAGGAGGCCATCGACGGTCACGACGCTCCGGTTGCCGAACGCGCCGTCGAGAGCTGCATCAGACACTATTATCGCGCCGACTGAGTGCCGCCTCTGGAACCCCTGGCGAGCCCGTCCGCTCCCATACGCGTACCCGAATTGCGCCTCGCGTGCCGATGATCGACTTTGGTTCGATGGCTCAGATCCCCACGCCGTTCGCACGCGGAGTGCGGCGGTGCGCGTATCGCGCACGGCGTATCTCCCTCGCCGCACTCTCGGCCGCTGCCTTGTCAGTTGCCTGCGGTAGGCAGCCAGTCGACCCGGCACCGGAGCCATCGGTCACGGTGGCGCCGCCGACGCCCGAGCCACCCGCCCGGCGTCCCGCTCCACCGCGCGTCGCCGTCTCCATCGCGGATTCCATCCTTGCGCTCACCAACCGCGAACGGGCGCGCGCCGATCTCACACCGCTCCGCCAGAACGTGCAGCTCGCACGCGCCGCGCAGATCCAGGCCGAGCAGATGGCCGCCGCGCGAAAGCTCGCTCACGAGATCCCCGGCGCGCGCTATTCCACGATGGCGTCGCGCCTTCGCCTCGTGAGCTACACGGCGCGCGCGACGGGCGAGAACATCGCCGAAGGTTATACGAGTGGTGCCGCGCTCGTCGCCGGTTGGATGATGAGCCCCGCCCACCGCGAGAACATCCTTTCGCCCAGGTTCACCGAAACGGGCATTGGGACGGCGCGCGCCAAGAACGGCCGCACGTACCACGCGCAGCTGTTCGGCCGGCCCGCCGATCGTCCGAGCACGACGCGGCCCGCGCCGCGCTGACGCTGGCGGTCACACGCCTATCGCACGAGCGCCACCGACCGCAGGCACACTGCGTGCCTCAGCTCTGCGCCAGCTGCTGCACGCCCGCGCTGGTGACGCGATGCGAGACGAGCGGCAGCGGCGGGTCCGCCTCGTCGGCGATCTGGATCGACGCGCGCAGCGCGTTGCGGCCGACTTCGACGCCCGCGCGATCGCGCGCGAAGATCGTCGCGAGCGGCTCATTCTGCTCGACCCAGTCGCCCGGCCGCGCCGAGATGACGAAGCCCACGGAGAGATCCAGCTTGTCCTCCATCATCGCGCGCCCGCCGCCGAGCGCGGTGATCCCGCGCCCGATCGCGCGCGGCTCCACCCGCGCGACAAAGCCTCGGCGCGGCGCCAGGAAGAGCTCGACGTCCTGCGACTGTGGGAGCAGCGCCGGATCGTCGACCACCGCCGGGTTGCCTCCCTGGGCCTCGATGATCTTCTGAAAGTGCTCGGCCGCGCGGCCCGTGCCGATGGCGATCTCCATCATGCGCCGAGCGGCGTCTTCGTCCGCCGCGACACCCGCGAGTACGAGCATCTCGGCGCCCAGCGCGTACGTCACCGACATGAGGTCCGGCGGTCCCTCACCGCGGAGCGCGGCGATCGATTCCTCCACCTCGAGCGCGTTTCCGCACGCTCGACCAAGTGGGCGATCCATCGCGGTGAGGAGCGCGACCACCGGGCAGCCGTGATCGGCGCCGAGCTCGATCATCGTGGTCGCCAGCTCGAGCCCGCGCTCCAGCTCCGGCAGGAACGCCCCGGAGCCGCGCTTCACGTCGAGCACCAGACCGGTCAGCCCTTCCGCGAGCTTCTTGCTCATGATGCTCGCGGCGATCAGCGGAATCGACTCCACGGTGCCAGTCGCGTCGCGGAGAGCGTACATCTTTCGATCGGCGGGGGCGATCTCGGCCGTCTGGCCGATCAACGCGCAGTTGAGCTTCTCCAGCTGCGACTTCGCCCGGTCCAGGGTGAGGTTGGTCTCGAACCCGGGGATCGACTCGAGCTTGTCGAGCGTGCCCCCGGTGTGCCCGAGGCCGCGCCCCGACATCATCGGCACGGCGACCCCGAGCGAGGCGATCAGCGGCGCGAGCACGATCGATACCTTGTCGCCTACCCCGCCGGTCGAGTGCTTGTCGATGCGCGCGCGGCCGAGGTAGGACAGGTCGAGCGTATCCCCGCTGTGCAACATGGCCTCGGTGAGCGCGTGCGTCTCGGCGCGATCGAGGCCGCGGAGGAAGGACGCCATGAGGAACGCCGCCATCTGGTAGTCGGGCACGTGGCCGGCCGCGTACGCGTTGGCGAGCGCGCGGAACTCGCCGGCGTCGATCCGGCCCCCGTCCCGCTTCCGCTCGATCAGGCGAAGCGCGAGCATTGACCGGTCAGTGGGGTACTCATAGCATCATCGCCGGCACTTGCTCGACTCGGTCGGGCGTGGCCGGTTGCATCGACACCGCTCATGCCGTTCGACGACCTGCTCACCTGCCTCCTGGAGTCTGATTCATGCTCGTCTCCTCTGTGCTGTCACGTCGACTGCTTGGCGCCGCCGTCATCCTCGTGGTCTCGGCGGCTCCGGCTCGCCTCAGCGCGCAGAGCGCGGAGGAACACATTGCGCTCGGTGATCGAGAGCATGCGGCAATGAACGCGATGACCGCCATGCAGCACTACCGGATAGCCATCAGGGTGGATTCGCGGTCGTACGAGGCATTGTGGAAGCTGGCGCGTGAGGAGGTCGACATCGCCGAGTATGCGCCGCAGCCTCAGCGCGATTCGCTGTACACGGCGGCGGAATCATACGCTCGGCGCGCCGTCGAGGCGAACCCGGGAGACGCGGAGGGGCACTTCCACCTCGCTCGTGCGCTCGGACGAAAGGCGCTGTCCCTTGGCAAGCGCGATCAGGTTCGGTACGCGGGCGACGTTCGATCGCAGGCGCTCGAGGCGCTCAAGTTCAATCCCAAGCACCCGGGCGCGCTGCACGTGATGGGGATGTGGAACTACAACGTGATGAAGCTGAACGGCATGTCGCGCTTCATGGCGAAGAACTTCCTGGGCGGCAAGGTATTCGACTCGGCGAACTGGGGCGACGCCCAGCGGTACATGGAGGAGTCGGTGGCCGTGGATCCGAACCGGCTGATCCATCACCTCGACCTGGCGCGCGTTCTTGTGGCGCGCGGCGAGAAGGAGAAGGCGCGCGAGCACTACGAGCACGTGGTGCGCGGCACGCGAACGGAGTTCAACGATGCGCACGTCCAGGCAGAGGCGACAGCCGAGCTGAAGAAGCTGTAGCGTCGGATCAAGGAGTGGACGCCCGCCTGGCGTCCGAACGCCGACGGGGCGTCCCAACAGCACGGGAGCGGATTTCAACGGATCGCAACGGAACCAGCCGGATACCGCATCATCGCGCGGCTGTTATCGCTACCCAGTGTCTTGGTCGGCCAGCCCTGCAGCTCTTCTGAGCTGCGGCGCATCGCCTCGGCCACGCGACGCTAGATGATTGCCGTTGCGGTTTGTTATCCGTTCAATCCGTTTGCATCCGTGTCATCCGGTCCTGTGCCGTTGGGACGCCACGCGAGCACCCTCACGGTCAACAGGGGTCAGTCCACCCCCCGCGCCGCCTCACGGTCCAGCTCGCGCTGCCTCTGCCGCATGGCGCGACGGCGGCGCAGGGAGTTGGCGGCGCCGCGGAGCTCGTCCCCCAGCTCGCCCCACGCGTCGCGCCCGCGACGCGCCGTGGCGCGCTGGAGTCTCCGGGCGCGCCCTCGCAATGCCGACCTCGTCTCCTCTCCACTGCGGGGTGCGGCAAGAAGTGCTGCGCCGGCGCCCAGTGCCAAACCGAGGGCCAGCCCGGCGCCGAAGATGGCGATCTCCCGCCAATCGGTCACGTGCGGCCCTGACTCCTCTGCTGATTGCGCGTATCCGCGCTGGCGACCGGTGACGCCCGTAGAGGAGTCGATCGGGCGGGGGGACGCCGAGCTCGGCGAGGCGGGATTCTGGCTCGAGCCACGATTTCTGGAGACGGGTCCTGCGTAGGACATGGAAGTTACGGTGGAGGTCGGTGAGTGGTTTGGAATTTGCGTGAAACTCTGCGGGTTGGTGATCTGCATTACTGCGCTCGTCCCTTCGGCTGGCCCGGCGTCCCCGGTGCCGAAGGACAGTTCGCCGTGCCGGACGCCCCGGAGCACCGCCACTCTCCCGCGGACTCCCGGACGCGATCATCTCACGTGCCAGCGATGTGAGGCAATGAATGGCTAGTAATGGAAAGACTGTGCTGCTGGTCGAGGACAACGAGGATAACCGCATCGTCTATTCCACGATCCTGCGGCACTTCGGCTACCAAGTAAGCGAAGCGCTCAACGGAGAGGAGGGGATCGCCAAGGCGCGCGCGGAGAAGCCCGACCTCATTCTCATGGACATCTCCATCCCGATCATCGACGGATGGGAGGCCACGCAGGTGTTGAAGCACGACCCCATCACTCGCGACATCCCGATCATCGCCCTCACCGCGCATGCGCTTGCCTCGGACCGCGAGAAGGCGATGGAAGTCGGGTGCGACGGCTACCTGGCCAAACCGTGCGAGCCGCGCGCCGTCGTGGCCGAGGTACAACGCTTTCTGGGAAAGGACGCCGCGCAGAATGCCGGCTGAAGGAGCTGCCGCTGACGCGGAGGCCCCCGAGGCCACCGAGCAACCGCTCGAGAGTCGCTCGCGCATTCTCGTCGTGGACGATCACGAGGACAACATCGAGGTCCTGCGCGTTCGTCTCGAGAGCTGGGGCTACGGCACCGACGCGGTGTACGACGGCGCCGCGGCGCTCCGCTATGTGGAGGCCACTCCGCCCGACCTGATCCTTCTGGACGTCATGATGCCGGAGGTCAGCGGCATCGAGGTCGCTCGGCGCATCAAGGCCAACAAGTCACTGCCGTTCATTCCGATCATCATGCAGACCGCGCTCGACTCCACCGAGGCCAAGGTCGAGGGGCTCGAAGCGGGCGCGGACGACTACATCACCAAACCGATCGACTTCGCCGAGCTCAAGGCGCGGCTCCGTTCGATGCTGCGCATCAAGCGCCTGCAGGAAGCGCTCGAAGAGCGCGAGAAGGAGCTGCTCGAAGTGAACGAGCGCCTGCGCCACATGTCGCAGACCGACGGCTTGACCGGGTTGGACAACCGTCGGCACCTGAACGAGCGGCTCGAGGAGATGTTCCTGCACGCGGAGCGGCTCGGTGAGCCGTTCTCGTGCGTGATGTGCGACCTGGACAAGTTCAAGAGCGTCAACGACACGTACGGCCACCAAGCGGGCGACGAGGTGCTCAAGCAGCTGTCCACCATCCTGAAGGAGGAGGCGCGCGAGATCGATCGCGTCGGACGCTACGGGGGAGAAGAGTTCATGCTGCTCCTTCCCGGCACCGTGCTGGATGCCGCCGTCACCTTCGCGGAAAGGGTGCGGAAACGGATCGCGGGGAATACATTCTCCTTCCCTGGCGGCACGCTGACTCGTACCGCCAGCTTCGGCGTCTCCGGATGGCCGCATCCCAAGATCATCGCGAGCGATGCGCTGGTCCGGACGGCTGACGACGCACTGTATGTGGCGAAGGAGACGGGACGCGACCGCGTCATCCGGTTCGACGGTCCGGAGTTCAACGCGCACCTATCCACGAAGGATGGAGCAGACGCACGCAGCCACGCCGCCGCTGAATCCGCCGAGCCCGAGCACGGAGCAGCAGTCTCCGGGTGAGGAGCTGGCGCGCCTCCACGCGCGCCTGGCCACGGTGGAGCGCGAGCGGGATCATCTCGCGGCGATCGTCGACATCCTGCAGGAAGTCTCCTCGTCGCTCCACTTCATCGACGTCCTGCAGACCATCGCGCGCAAGCTCGGTGAGACCTTCGGACTCGACCGATGCGCGATCTTCCTCTCGGGCGACAAGGACGAGGTCCGCCTCGTCGCGAGCTACGAGGATCCGTCAATCCGGAATCTCGTCGTCGACCTGAACCGCTATCCGGAGCTCAAGCGCGCGTTCGAGAGCGGCGAAACGGTGTTCATCCCGGATGCCGCCAACGATCCGTCGCTCGCGAGCATCAAGGCCACGCTCGACCTCCGCAACGTCCGCTCGATCGTCGTCGTACCCATCCGTTGGGAGGGCTCGATGATCGGTGCGATCTTCCTTCGCACGGAGCGCGACGCCGATCCGTTCAGCGACGCCGACGTTCGCTTCTGCCAGACGGTCGCGTCGCTCACCGCGAAGTCGCTGCGCAACGCGCACCGCTTCGAGTCATTGGTGCGCAGCCAGAAGGACGTCGGCGTCGCGCAGCGAAAGGCAGAGCTGCAGCGCGTCGCGCTCGTCGGATTCCTACGCCGCCTGCTCGACCGCTACGCCAGGGGCGAGGAGCAGAGCTGGGCCGAGACGCTGCTGCCCAAGGCGGCCGATGAAGAGCTGGAGCGGCTGGTAACCGTGGCCATGCAGGTCCTCGACGAAGAAGCCAAGGGCTGAGCACCGCACGAATGACCACTGTCTCGCCCGAGCGGCGCGCGGCCGAGCTGCGCTCCCTGCTCCATCAGGCGTCGTACGACTATTACGTCCTCGACCAGCCCGCACTCGCCGACGTCGAGTACGACAAGCGCTTTCGCGAGCTGCAGGCGATCGAGCGCGAGCACCCCGAGCTGCGCACAGCCGACTCGCCGACGCAGCGCGTCGGGGCGGAGCCGGCCAGCGCTCTGGCGAAGCACACGCATCTCGTTCCGATGATCTCGCTGGGCAACGCGTTCACGGAGACGGAGGTCGCGGAGTGGGAGGAGCGCATCGCTCGACTCGTCGGCGACGATGCGCGCCGCGCCGGTTACGTGACCGAACTCAAGATCGATGGTGCGGCGGTGAGCCTCACCTACGAGAACGGCGTGTTGGTGATGGGCGCGACACGCGGCAATGGCACCGTCGGTGAGGATGTGACGGCGAATCTGCGGACGATGCGTGACGTTCCGCTTCGACTGCGTGGCGACGACGTGCCGCGCCTGCTGGAGATTCGCGGCGAGGTGTACATACCGTTCAAGGCGTTCGAACTGTTGAACGAGGCCCGTGTTCGGGATGGTGAGCCCGTGTACGCGAATCCGCGGAACACGGCCGCCGGTGCGCTTCGCCAGCTCGATCCGTCGATCACCGCGAAGCGCCCGCTTCGCTTCTTCGGATATACGGTGGCCGTCCCGACTGGCATCAGTCTTCCCTTCGCCACGCAATGGGGACTGCTCGAGGCGCTGTCGCGCTGGGGCATCCCGGTCGCGCCGGAGAGGAAGCGCTGCAAGTCCATTCCCGAAGTGAACGAGTGGACGCGCGACGTCGAGGCACGGCTGCGCGCAGGGCTGGACTTCGCCATCGATGGGGGTGTAGTCAAAGTCGACTCGCTGCGCCTGCAGGATGAGCTGGGCGTGGTAGGCGGACGCGAGCCGAGGTGGGCGATCGCGCGCAAGTTCGCGCCCGACGTCGCCGAGACGACCCTGCTCGACATCCAGGTGAATGTCGGCCGCACGGGGGCGCTCAATCCGTTCGCCGTGCTCGAGGCAGTGGAGATCGGCGGCACGACCGTGCGCCTCGCCACGCTCCACAACTTCGACCTCGTGCGGTCCAAGGATCTGCGCAAGGGCGACGCTGTCCTGGTGAAGCGCGCGGGCGACGTGATTCCGCAGGTCATCGGCCCGATTCCCGAGAAGCGCGACCCGAACAATCCGCCGCCAAAGACACGAATCCCCACGAAGTGTCCCTCGTGCGGAACGAAGGTCGAGCGCGACGAGGAAGAGATCGCGATCTACTGTCCGAACGTCGCGTGCCCGGGCCGGCATCTCGAGGCGATCGTGCACTTCGCATCGCGCGGCGCGATGGACATTCGCGGGCTGTCGTATGCGCGCATCGAGCAGCTCATCGCCGCGTCGATCGTGCACGATGTCGCGGACATCTACGCAGTGACGGAGGAGCAGCTCACGTCGCTCGACCGGTTCGCCGAGGTATCGGCGAAGAACCTCATCGCGGCAATCGAAGCGTCGAAGGCGCAGCCGTTGTCACGGCTGCTGTTCGGCCTCGGCATCCGGCACGTGGGCCAGACGGCGGCGCAGCTGCTCGCGCGACACTTCGGCTCGCTCGACGCCCTTCGTCGAGCGACGTCCGAGGACATCCTCGCGCTGCGCGGCATCGGCGAGACGATCGCGATCGCCGTGGTCGCCTACTTCGAGGGCAAGTCGGCGGCCGCGCTCGTCGACAAGCTGGCCAAGGTCGGCCTCACGCTGACGGAGCCGATGTCGGTGTCGGCCGGATCCTCGTTCAAGGGAATGACTTTCGTCGTGACGGGCACGCTTCCGATGCTCTCGCGCGCGCAGGCTACGGAGCTCATCGAGTCGCAGGGCGGCCGGGTGACGAGCGGCGTCTCCAAGGCGACGACGTTCGTGGTGGTGGGCGAGGACGCGGGGAGCAAGTTGGACAAGGCCAACGCCCTCGGCGTGAAGACGATAGACGAGGACGAGCTGCGACGACTGGCCGCCCTGGCGACGTGACGCCACTGGCGCTGGGGCCGTCCACAGGTGAACACTACGCCATGAGCGATATGACTCTGGATCTGGCCGACAATGGGATGGTCGCAGTCACGAAGGACGCGTTGGCCGCGCTGCGCAATGCGCTGATGCGCGACACCGGACCCGCGGCGGCCGGGTACTTCCAGGAAGCGGGCTACGCCGGCGGTGCTGCGCTGTTCGAAGCGTTCCGCGGCTGGCTGATCAAGCGGGGTGCCTCGTCGCCAGAGACGCTCTCGCTGGGTGACTTCCAGCGCCTGGCCGCGGAGTTCTTCGAGGAGGCGGGCTGGGGCTCGCTCACCGTCGGCTCGCTTCACGACACGGTGGCCACCCTCGATTCGCCCAACTGGGGCGAGGCGTCCGCCGATGGAGGGATGGAGCATCCGTGCTGCCACCTTTCGGCGGGGATGTTCGCCGACTTCTTCGGCCGGGTGGCCGACGCACCGCTGGCGGTGATGGAGGTCGAGTGCCGGTCGACGGGCGCGGAACGGTGCCGGTTCCTGCTCGGGAGCACGGAGGTGATGCAGGCCGTGTACGACGCCATGAGCGCCGGGCATGAGTACGACGCGGCAGTGGAGTCAGCGGCGTAGCTAGCCGCCCAGCGTCTCCCGATACAGTGGGTTCGGCACCAGCTCGCCCTCGAACAACACCTCCCGGTCCCACGGGAGCACGATCGTGCTGTCCGTCGCCAGCGCATGGTAGTCGGGCTCGAACGACCCAGTCTGGAACGCCACCGCCGTGCGGACCTCTGCGGCGCCGACGTTCACTATGGCGTTGATCGCCAGACGCATCGTCGCCCCGGAGTCGCACGTCTCGTCAACGATCAACACCCGGCGCCCGCGCACGGCCGGCGGAACTGCGCCGAACACGGCCGGCGTATCCCGAACGGACTCCGACTGATAGCGGCGGCTCACGATGATCGAGTGGAACTCCCGGTCGAGGATCGCGGCGATCACGGCGCCCGGCACGACCCCCGCCGTAGCGACCCCAACCACCACCTCGGGGTCGTAGTCGCGCACGACCTTGAGGGCGAGCGCGCGCGAGAGCTCCCCGAACATCGGCCATTCGACCTCGAAGACGCCCTTGCTCTGCTCGATCATCGTGCGCCTTGGGGTCATGCCTGCTCCTGGGAGAGGACGCTGTGCGCCACTAAACTAGCCGGCGACAGTTGGATCGGTAAGCACGATACGTGCTCATTCCAGCTCAGGCGTGCGCGTCCGTATCCTCGAGCCAAGTTGCCGCCCAGCGCGCCGAGGAATTATGTTTGCGCCCAGGTGTTGAAGTCGTCACGGTCGGCATTCCGACCGTCCCGCCCTACCTTTCCCTCCCGCGTCGCTACCGCATGTCCTGGTTCAGCCGCCTCCTCGGCGGCAAGTCGGACCACAGCCCGAAACCGCAGCGCCTCGATTATCTGAACGAGGCGTTGCTGCTCGAGCGTCAGGGCGATTTCGACGCGGCGCTGACCTCGTATCGTCTCGCGATGCGCGATCATCCCAATGATCCGCGCATCCTGCAGAACATGGCCATCGCCTTTTCCCGCACCGGACGCCTCGAGGATGCGGTGCGGGCGTACCGGCGTGCGCTGGAGCTCGATCCACAGCTCTCCGGCGCGCATTACGGGCTGGCCTTTCTCCACCTGAAGCGCGGCGAGCCCGGCGAAGCCATGTCGCACCTTCAGGCGTTCCTCGACGCACCGCCCTCCGGCGCCGAAGCCGACCGATGGGTGCGCCATGCGCGCCAGACGCTCGACGACCTGCGCTCACCGCCGGCCGAGCCCTCCTCGGAGCAGCCAGAGGCCTAGTGGGAAGCGTACTCGCAATCGTCAGCCAGAAGGGCGGCGTCGGCAAGACCACTACCGCCATCAACCTCGCCAGCGCCCTCGCGCGCCGCGGGCGAAAGACACTTCTCGTTGACGTCGATCCACAAGGCGCCGTGCGCCATGGCGTCGGCCTGTCGGGCACGGAGCAGCCCGCC
>JBDSDB010000128.1:0-6498 GCA_039920785.1 Gemmatimonadaceae bacterium | reverse complement strand
ACGTAGAAGTTCGGGTCGACGCGAAAGTCGCTCGCGTTAGGCAGCCGCACGCGCACACGCTGCCACGACGTCGTCGGATGGATCAGCGTCATCTCCGGCCAATCGAGCGTCACGCGCAGCGGCATGTCGAAGCCCGGCACCACCGTGCTCCACCGATACTCCAGCGTGTCGCCCGTGATCCGGTACTCGAACGTCGGGATCATCGCCGAACGCAGGTACTGGTCGTACACACGGCCGAAGTCGTAGCCCGCCTCTCGGCTCATGTAGTCCTCGATCTGCTTGCCCATCACCGTCTGGCGCGCGAAGCTGCTGTTCAATCCCCGCAGGATGCCAAGCCACTTCGCGTCGTCGTTCACGATCTGCCGCATGGTGTGCAGCATGTTCCCGCCCTTGGGATACATGTCGCCCGAGCCCTGGTCGTTCACGCCGTACGCGGGAATGATCGGGCGGTCGTTGCGAATGCCGCGTCGCGTGCCGATCACGTAGCGCGCGCCCGCATCCTTGCCGAAGAGGCACTCGGTGTAGAGCCCCTCCGCATAGTTCGCGAAGCTCTCGTGCACCCACATGTCGGCCTGATCCTTGACCGTGATGTTGTTGGCGAACCACTCGTGGGCGCTCTCGTGGACGATGATGAAGTCCCACTCCATCCCGAGCCCCACGCCCGATGCGTCGCGTCCGCGGTAGCCGTTGCGGAAACCGTTGCCGTACGACACCGCCGTCTGGTGCTCCATGCCCGCGTTAGGCACCTCGATCAGCTTGTAGCCGTCCTCATACCACGGGTACGGGCCGAACCAGTGCTCGAAGCACTGCATCATGCTGCGCACCTGCGGCCACTGCCGCTTCGCGTCGGCGAGGTGGTAGTCCAGCGGCCAGTAATCGAGCGTCAGCTTGCCCTTCAGGCCATCGTAGCTCTCGCTGTAGTGCGCGTAATGGCCGGCGGCGACGGCGATCGCATAGTTGTTGATCGGGCTCGTGGCGAACCACTCGTAGGTCGTCGTGCCGTCGGCGTTGCGCGTGGTGCTGCGCAGCCGGCCGTTGGAGACGTCGATCATCGTCGCGGGCACGGTCAGCGCCACTCGCTGGCTGTCCGGCTCGTCGGCCTGCGTGTCCTTGTTGGGCCACCACCCGCTCGCGCCGAAGCCCTGCACCGCCGACGCGATCCATGGCGCGCCGAGACTGTCGCGTCCCCACACGAACCCACCGTCCCACGGTGCGTGGATGGCGGCACGTGGCCGGCCGTGATAGTGAACGACGACGGTGTTGTGATCGCCCGCGCGCTGCGCGTCCACGAGAGTGGCGAAGAATGCGTTGCCGTCCCGTCGGAAGGTGAGACGCTTGCCGCGCTGAAGCATGCTATCCACCTCGAGCGGCTGCTTGAGATCGATCTGCATCTCCTGCGACGGTGCGACGACGCGATACGTGATGCCGACGCGGCCCCGCACGCTGCTGTCGGCCGGCTGCACGGCCACCTGCAAGTCGTAGTACGTGACGTCCCACCAGGCGCGCTGTGGCCCGATGCTGCCGCGCAGGGTGTCGGCACGGGTGAGCGTGGCGGTGTCCTGTGCGTGCGCGGGCCTCGTGGACACGGCGGCTAGGGACGATCCCAGGCAGGCGAGCATAGTGACGGTGCGCATGAATGGATTTGACGGGTGGAGTTGAACGTTCGCGGGTGAGCGATGGCGGGTCAGCGCCTGGATTGTCGGCCGGACGGATCGCGTGGCGCCAGATATAGACGGATTTTAACGGATCTGAACGGAACCGGCCGGATACGGCTATGTCGGGAGGCCACTACCTCAGAGAGGACATCACTGAGAGGCAGCCTTCCGATTGTGTTTGAGCTGCGGCGCACAGCGTCGGCCCCGCAATCCCAAAGCAGTGGGTAGTTGTCGAAGCCGTTCTGCGCGACCTCAGCGCCTCCGCAGGAAACGCACAGCGACTTGGTGTTTCTCGCGGAGGCGCGGGGAGCGCGGGGGACTGCTCCATCGGGAGCCCGCTTGCTGCGGCCTCTTGACCCCGTATCCGTTCAAATCCGGTGCGTCCGTGTCATCCGTTCCCGTGCCGTTGGAGCGCCACGTGGAACAGTAGGGGGTCAGGTTCGTCGAATACCGATACGCGCGTGAGTGAATTTCGACGACCTGACGCGCACGACCACAACGAAGAAGGGCCGGCGGATGCCGGCCCTCTTCATTGCCTGGCGGACGAACGTTGCTCGAGATCCGGAGCTCAGGAGCCTGTCACGACGATCGTACGGAGCCGGTGACTAGTAGCCTCGTCCCCCGCCGCCACCGCCGCCGCCGTATCCACCACCGCCACCGCCGCCACGGCTTCCACCGCCACCGCCGCCGCCACCGCGGCTCCCACCGCCGCCCCCGCCACCAGGCGTGCCACCGCCCAGCCGCGTCACGTTCTCCGCTGCGGGGCCCTTCTGACCCTGCACGACGTCGAACTCCACGCTCTCGCCTTCATCGAGCGACTTGAATCCGCCGCCCTGAATGGCCGAGTGGTGAACGAACAGGTCCTTGCTTCCGTCCTCGGGAGTGATGAAGCCGAATCCCTTGTCGTTGTTGAACCACTTTACTGTTCCTTTTCCGCGCATCGTGCCGGTCTCCGTCCAAAGGCATCAAGGTAGCTGCGACTGCTCGGCCACCGGAGGAGCCGGCGGTCGGGAGGGGGTTACAGCAGTTTCCGCTCCAAGCGGGCTGGAATGGGTCTGGGAGGGCATGGGAGGTGTCACCAGGGCCACTTGAGTCCGCTGGGCGGCCAGTGGATTCGGCGGAGGCGAACATTGCCTGAAATCAGCCTCGACCTTCCGATCTGTCGCCGGCGGCTTGTCGTGGACACACGATTTTACGACTCCTCGCCCAGGCGCAGCAAGCACCGAGGACGCATCCCGGCCATCGGAAGCGTCGTGTGGCGAGAATACGTGGACAGTCCGAGAGCGTCAAGCCGAGACGGTATGCTTTGCGCGGCGACACGAGGCGATGTATTGGTTGTGGCATCCGTTCGAATACGGCGTGATGCCAAAATGCCGTCGCCTTTCGACGTCTCTCGAACGAGTCCACGGCCCGGAACGCTCAGGAGACGAGGGCATGCAACGACTTTGCACGGCACTGGTGATTGTCGCGGGCGCTGCCGAGCTCGGAGGGGCGCAGCAGTTCGTCGGGAAAGCCGATACCTCCGCGCATGCCGCCCTCGGAAGGAGCGATTCGACGGCGCCTGCCCGCGTGACTGGCCCACGCGCGCGTGCGGCCGCAAAGCGGGAAGTCGAACGCATCCGACGGACGGTCGATGTGGTTCGAGGCACGCAGATCGCGATCGACGCCTCACGGTGGCTCGGACAAGGGCGCCTCATGGGATCGACACTGCTGACCTCCCGCGACGAGCAGACGGCCTACGTCATCGTTCGACGCAGCATTTCCAGCAAACCGGAGGTCCACGCGCGATGGGACGACATCGTCATCGTGCGCTCAGGGAAGGGCACGATCGAGTTGGGCGACAGCCTCGTGAACAGCCGGTATCGAGCGCCGGGCGAGCGAGCCGGAGGCAGCATCGTCGGCACGTATCGCATCATCGTGCAGCCCGGTGACATCGTGCGGATCCCCGCCGCCGTGCCCCACGCGTTCGTCGTCGACTCGGCGCAGACGCTCGAGTATCTCGTGATCAAGAGCCGCAAGCAGGAATTGCCGATCCGCTGGTTCGGCGACCAGTAGCGAGTCGCGCATGCGCCTATGGAGCGCACTGTTCGCACCGACGCCGACTCGCGCCGCGGAGAATCAGCGCCGCTCCACCACTCCCCCTCCGAGCGCCACATACAGCGCCACGAGATTCTCCGCCTCGCTACGCCGCAGCCGCAGCAACGACTGCTCCGACGCGAAAAGGTTCCGCTCCGCGTCCAGCACCTCGATGTAGCTCACGACGCCCTCCCGGTACCGCGTGCGCGCCAGCGCGGCGATCTGGCGCTGGGCAATGGTGCCGCGCTCCTGCGCCGCGACCTGATCGGCGAGAAAGCGCCGGCCGGCGAGCGCGTTCGACACCTCCTGGAATGCCACCTGGATCGTGCGCTCGTAGTCGGCTACGGCGATCTCCCCCCGCGCACGCGCGATCGCGACATTGCCGCGCAATCGGCCGCGATTGAAGATCGGTGCGGCCGCCGACGAGCCGTAGCTCCACGACATTCCGTCGTTTCCAACGAGCGTGTTCAACGCCGCGGAGGCGAACCCGAACGCCCCCGTGAGGGAGATCGAGGGAAAGAACGCCGCTCTCGCCGCGCCGATGCTCGCCTCCGCGGCGCGCAATCGTTCTTCCGCCGCCAGCACGTCGGGACGCTCGAGCAACAACGCCGACGGAAGTCCGACGGCGAACGCGGTGGGGTTGGTCTGCTTCGTGAGTAGGAGCGGTTCAGGCAGCGGCTGCGGTACGGGCCCGCCGACGAGGACGAAGAGTTGGTTGTTGACCTGCGCCTGCGTCAGGTTCAACGCGGCGAGCGCCGCCTCCGCCTGCGCGAGCAGCGACTCGGACTGATGGAAGTCGAGCGCCGAGGTGAGCCCTGCCGTGAGCCGCACTTGCGCGATGCGCACCGCTTCACGCCGACTCTTCACCGTGGTGTCAGCCAGCCGGATCTGCTCCGCGGTCTCGACCGACGACAGATACACGGTCGCGACGTCCTGGATCAGCGAGAGACGAAAGGCACGCTGCGCCTGCACCGTCGCGAGGTACTCGGAGCGCGCCGCCTCGGAGAGGTCGCGCACGCGTCCCCAGAAATCGATCTCGAACGCTGCGACACCCACGTTCACCGAGGTGCGATCGATTGTCCGCTCGCCGATGCCCGGCACGCCGGACGCCGCCTCGCCCGCGTGGCTGCGCGATCCGCCCGCGCTGACGACGGGCGACGGAACGCGCTCGGCGCGCTGGATTCGATAAAACCCGCGCGCGACGTCGATGCGCGCCACGGAGACCGCGAGATCGCGGTTGTTGACGAGCGCCGTCGCGATCAGGGCGTCGAGCCGAGGGTCCACGAAGAAGTCGCGCCAGCCAATCTCGATGGCGCGGCTGCCCAGGGTGGCACCACTGTCCGGGACCGAGTACACCGGCGGCGTCGGCAGCGCGCCGCGAACGTGCGGCGGCGCGAAGTGGCAGCCCGACACCAGTGTGAGGAAGAGAACTGCGAAGCGCTGACGGGCACCGATTCGCGGCCTTCCATCACGCATGCGCGGCACCTCGGTCCAGATCATGATCGTGGTCATGCTGATGCGCGATCTCCTCCGGGGCCAGCGGCCGCTTCCTGCTCACCCAACGACGGATCGCCAGGTAGAACAGCGGGATGAAGAAGATCCCGAACGCGGTGGCGGCCAACATGCCGCCCGCCACGCCGGTGCCCACTGCCTGGCGGCTCGACGCTCCCGCGCCGCGCGCGAGCACGAGCGGCATCATCCCCAGCACGAACGCGAGCGACGTCATGATGATCGGACGCAGGCGCAGCTTCACGGCGGCCATCGTCGCGTCGACCGTGTTCTTGCCGTGCGCCTCCTCCTCGATCGCGAACTCCACGATGAGAATCGCGTTCTTGGCCGCGAGACCGATGATGGTGACCAGCCCGACGTTGAAGTACACGTCGGCGGCGAGTCCGCGGAACATGGTGAACAGGATGGAACCGAGCACGCCGAGCGGCACCACGAGCAGCACGGAGAGCGGCACGGCCCAGCTCTCGTAGAGCGCGGCGAGCAGCAGGAACACGACGACCAGCGACACGCCCATCAGGGTGACGATCTGTCCGGAGGACTGATTCTCCTCGTACGAGAGACCGGTCCAGTCGTACCCGAAGCCCGGCGGCAGCTCTTTCGAGAGGCGCACCATCTCCGCCATCGCTTCTCCGGTGGAGCGGCCGGGCGCGGCCGTTCCCGAGATGTTCATCGACGGATAGCCGTTATAGCGCTGAATCTGCGGAGGACCAGCGGTCCAGGTCACGGTGGTGAACGCGCCGAACGGAACCATCTCGCCCTGCGCATTGCGGACCTTGAGATCCAGCACGTCCTGTGGCGTCATGCGGAACGGCGCGTCGGCGGCGAGCAGCACGCGGAGGATGCGTCCTTCGCGGCTGAAGTCGTTGGCGTAGGCGCTGCCGAACGAGATGGCGAGCGTCGCGTTGATGCTCGATACCGAGAGTCCCAGCGCACGCGCCTTGATCCGGTCGATGAGGACGCGAAGCTGCGGCGCGTCCTCCTGTCCTTCGGGACGCACGCCGACGAGCACGGGGCTCTTGCTCGCCGCACCGAGCAGCTGGTTGCGGGCGGCGCGCAACTCGCCGAGTGTGTGGCCGCCGCGATCCTCGAGCACGAAACTGAAGCCGCTCGCCACGCCGAGCCCCTGGATCGCCGGAGGGTTGATCGTGAAGACCATCGCCTCCTTGATCTGCAGCAGCGAGCCGAGCGCCCTGCCGACGAGCGTCTGCGCGCTGTTCGCCGCGCCCGGCCGTTCGTCCCACGGCTTGAGCCGCACGAA